>DASYSW010000621.1:0-3960 GCA_036002905.1 Chitinophagaceae bacterium | reverse complement strand
GCAGCGGCGAAATCGAATCTGCAAAATGCTACCGAAGCGGCAAAAATTCTAGGTATCACGCCCAATCCTGACTGGATGAATGTTGCAAACAATATCCCGATCCTGAAATTAGAAAATGGTGTTACCAGCGAGCACGCGAGTTATCATGGTGAAAAAATAAAACAGGCTGATGTGAACCTGTTGGCTTACCCATTGAAACAAATTACTGACGTCAATCAAATAAGAAAGGATCTCGAATATTATGAAACAAGGATCCCTGATGAAGGAACACCGGCGATGACACAGGCTATTTTTACATTATTGTATTCAAGACTCGGCGATAAGGAGAAGGCTTACCACTGGTTCAAAGATGCATATGTCCCTAATTTAAATCCTCCGTTTAGAGTGCTGGCAGAAACAAAAGGTGGAACGAATCCCTATTTTTCCACGGGCGCCGGCGGTATTCTTCAATCGGTATTGATGGGTTTTGGAGGATTGGATATAACACCGAAAGGAATTGTCCAGGTAAAATCGGTGTTGCCAAAAAATTGGACATCGCTAAAATTGATCGGGATAGGACCAGATAAAAAGACGTACGTGGTCAAATAGTTCTACTCCCTTTTAGTGGGCACAATAAGGATTAACCATACAAGACATACAAGACAGTGATCCGATAATTTGGAATGACCAAAAACTTGAGACCTTATTAACACAACAGTTTTATAAACGAATCTGCTACGCAATGCAGCAACATTACTTTTATCTTGTCAAGGTAATTTGGCCATTCGGAGTGTTCAGTGTAATTACGCCACCAACTCCACTACCGTCTATAGTGCCCGAATAAGTAGTTCCCGTGTAAGGGCCTGTACTAAACGTAAAGTGTATCTTATGATTTTCGAAGTCTCCCGAATATTTATAGACATTTGAATAGTTTACAACCTCCTGGCCATAAAACTTACTTTTTATAAGCTGTTTCATCATCTGAACGAAAAGTGAAGACATCCGTTACCGGGGATGCGAGATTTTTCCACTCAACGCCATCTATATCGGGTATATAATCAGCCTTATTACAGGACAGGAGGAAGACAGGGGTAATTAGATAAAAACAAATTTTTACACAGAATTTAATGTACATATTTTGAGACGTTTGGGTGGCAGATTTGGTTTGCCAACGATTTCGGTGGTTACACGACCGCAATATTCGCCTATAAATTTCAAGCAGAAAATTGAAATCAAATGGCGCGACTAAAAAAAGAAATAAAATTGAGAAATGCAATTATAAGGTAAGGGATATGATAGTCGGACGTCTGAGAGGGCTTCTGTAGAATAGGTGCAAATACCTATTTTTATTTTGTCAGATTTTTCAATCTTTATGGCATCTATAATTGAACCTCACTTATGAAAAAACATTTCTTCCCAGCGTTGTCTTTGTTGTGCATACTGGCATCATGTAAGAAGGAGCCTGGATCGACAGAAAGGCCTTCCGAAACACAAAAGTTGAATATTGATCTGGCCTATTCTCAAAACGATCCGGATATTAGTGCGTTTGAGCTGATCATTTCAGATAATGACGGAAACGTATTGTTGGACACCATTGGAGCTGTAAAGACTAAAATCGTCACAGAACTCGCGACAAAAACGAAATTGGTGAATGTGACGGTTATTGCCCGGCAAAACTCACCCCTGCATTACACGGCCCGCACATTTATTGGAGTAAATCCCGAAAAATGGGATCTCATAACTAATGATATCTATTATAATTCGCCAATTTACTTTCCGCCTTCAACGCCAGCCACGCTTCATTACATAAATGCGCCGTCGGGTTCCCCTCTGTTTACTAATTCTCCTGCCCCTGTCCAAAATACAATCACCACTGGTGCCGGAACTATTGACGTTTCATATTCCCGGGCAGCAGGTGGTTATACCTATCTGATGATGCCATCCTTAGATCTGTATAAGCTTTATGTTCCCGCAGGGGACGCAGATACTGTAGATTTAATACAGATGGATACCGCGCTTCACTGTAATTTTAATATTCCTTCCTCTTATCAAACACTTCTTACTGAACTCGACGCTTACGTAGATACAACGGATATCAGGAAATACCTGAATATTTACTCTTCTCCTTTTATGTATCCGGGATTTGATTTGATTTATCCTAAGAAAAGTTCCGCATTCCAGAAATATGAATTTTGGGGAATCTGGTCAAATCAAAATTCCGCCTCAATCAGTTATTATAGTTATGAAGATTCGGTTCCGACCGCCGCATCCTTTTTTTCAGAATCTGATTATGTGATTCATTCCAGCCAGGCGGATAATTTCAATGTTGAATTTCCCACTCTGGAACCCAGTTTATGCCGAATCGATTGTTCTGCAGACAATCTCGATTGGAGGATATACTCTTCGCCCAATTCCGCTTTGCAGCCATTGACTTTGCTAACTTCCCTGCATAGCGTGTATTTGAAGAACGAGGATCTTACGAAACTCAAAATCACCGGCTTTAATTTCGAAAAAGCAGACGGCTTCCCATACGACAATTATTTCAATTATGTATTTAATCCGGATTTGATGAATAAGAAGTTATTGAGAAGATCTGTGGCATTTGGCAAAGGATTTTGATTGATACCCGGAATTTTCGCCGATAAAGCATCGTTGCTTTTTGAAGATCAACATTGACGTAACAAACTAATAACCTTAGTAGCAAAAGAGTTTACGAAATAACTTTATTAGCTTAAGCCGAAATGAGGTAATAAGGTTGAATGAATGTTGGTTTGGTTGCTACTTTGGTAATAAGGTTCCATCCAGGATCTCAACCAATCAAACGGATAAGGATAATAAAAACTCCATCGCCTCGCCAGAAGCCGTCAAGAATTCTTCGTAACTTTTTACTGCTACAACGTACTTCTGCAAACACTGTTTTAAGGTATTTACAGGCAACCAATCCACTTCTTCCCGTGTTGAGAGCAATCTTGTTTGTCATGATCAAGAGTTTAATACTGGTCATTATTATCGCTTTGTCATTCGAGGTACAGGCTCAGCCTGTTCAACCCGTTGCAAAAAATAATAAAGGTGTCTTTTATTTTGCTGTCGGCTCTCATCGGATTTTTTATACACCAAGCACGATCCACGTGATCAGGAGTTCTGATTCCTTTTTCGATTTTACATTGATAAAGGTGAAGGGCCAGGACGAAGGCGGCCTGAAGTTCGACGAAGCTCCTCAGTTTTCTTACACTATCGGCTATTATTTTACAAATGGAAAACTTGGTATCGAGTATCAGTATGATCATATAAAATATTTTGTTCGCCAAAACCAGGTAGTACGCGTCAAAGGAACCATCGGTAGCGAACAGTTGGACCAGGACACACTCATCAATCCTGATTTTTTTCAACTTGAACATTCTGATGGCGGGAATTATGCCATGATCAATCTTGTAAAATGGATATCAATTACCCGATCGACGAAAACAATGACCCTGGATTTAATGCTGAAGGCCGGTATCGGTTTGGTGAATCCCAAAACAAATTCAACCGTCCTTGGCAACCATCGCGATGATAAATATCATATTTCAGGCTTTGTAGTTGGTTTGGAATCGGGACTTCGCCTTCATATTGGTAAATATTTTTTTGCGACCGGGAGTTTCAAAGGTGCCTGGGCAAATTATAACCATTTTCTTATCTGGAATGGTTATGGAAAGCAGCAGTGGTTTTCAGGTCAGTTTAATTACCTGGTGGGCTGCCAGTTTCCATTATAATGTAAAAATTTAAGGGTCGGCTTTCACGGGAGCTCCGCCTGGTGCCTGGTTCGATGCAGCAGAATGAACCGCGGGGATGTCATAAGTTTTCAGATTAAACTATTTTAAATTGGGACAGACTTGTTTTTTCGGGGAATTCCTTTAAATTGTGTCCTCCTATTCGTGAGAAAGATTGCTGCAATATCACTCATTTGTCTTCTCGTATTCAACTGGTACGGTTACCGGTTTG
>DASYSW010000620.1:0-3713 GCA_036002905.1 Chitinophagaceae bacterium | reverse complement strand
AATGGCAGTCTCATCGTCAATTGCGTAAACAGGGACGGGGAGCCTGGAGGCCCACTTTTCTGCGTTTATCGACGATGCTTCCAGGTGGTCCTTATGCTCAAAGTGCGGAATCACTGCGAAATCGGTTAAGCCCATTCCGTTTGCGGTAAGGAGCGTCAGAAAGGTGTCCCCTTTGGCTGAGGAAAAAACGATTTCTTCAGATGTCAACGGGCTGCCAGCACAGGATCGGTCTGCGTTGTAGGTCTCAGCGAAAATGGAAGCAACAGCTATGCTACCGGCGCTGACGCCCACGTACACCAAGTCGCCAGGTAAGGAGGGCAACAGATTGGTAAGCCCCGAGTTCTGCATCCAATAGCTGAGAAAAAGGGGGTCGCCACCCCAGACGAGCAGGGCGTCCGCTTCCGCGAGGGTTGGTAACCACTTGTCCCTATCGATGCTGGGGAGTACGCTCAACTCAAGTATCCCCACGGACTTCCAGCCCAATTGACACATGCGTGGTGCGGCCTCTCCGCTGATGGGATTCCAGGCGTAATACTGACCGCCCCGAAATGGGTATACGCCTGTCGGAACGAAAAGCGCGTTTGCCTCGGCAATCGGTTTGCCTAAGAGTTCAACCAATGCATTGTGAATGCTTTTGTTACTAATACCCGAAGAAGTTAAGAGAAGTTTCATCACCTCATTTATAAAATCATTTTCAATCCATCATTCAATCCATCACTTATGTACCAGTGTAACTAACCCGACTTAGGTATTTATACAATACCCATGTTGTCAGTAGGCCATTTCCTGATCAATAGATATAACTCGCTTCATTTATCTAACGGAAGTACGGCCTGCGGCCAATGCCCAAAAACTTTATTTTATTGGGATATTAACTCCCGTCAGCCCATAGTCGCTACCAAATTTATAATTAAATGTTTATCTTTTTACAAAAGATCAAAGGGCTTATCAGGCCGAAACTGAAGACTGGCTTTTCCTTTATCCGATATTTGTCAGGCAAACTCCATAGCATAAAACCCCTTGTTGGCAGAAGTGCTATTTTAGAAGTTGATATATTGTAATAAGAATAATGACGCCTAAAATAGAAGTATATATTAGCTTATTATATTTAGCTAACCAATGTGGAAGATAAATGTCAAAATTAGCTTTGGAAGAATTAGAATATTTCCTGGCTAATACTGTCAATGGACAAAAGAACTTAAAAACCAGCAGGGTTATACCTTCCAGAATAAATAGTCCATACCCAATCCATATCCAGTAATCAATTTTGTTTACTATAACAGCATAAAGCATATAGAAGATCACGAAATTAAAAAATAACCAAATAGCTGTGTGAATGATTTTAATTATGGTAAGTTTGATTTCATTTTGCATGCTTATACAATCTTAAATTCTTTTTTGGATGAAATCCAACAAAAATCTATACAAAAACAAAGGGTTAGGACTTCGAATCACGAGATGTTTCGAAAAGCATTTCTTCTGACGTTTGTTTATTAGTTTATTAATTTTTAAGCTCTGCTCTATAACGAATTGCTTCTTTAAGTATTTCTAAATTAATATCCTTTATTGACTTAAATGCGATACCATAACTACCGACTTTTGCTTTGCCTATAGTTTTTCCATAGTTATCTATTAGGAATTTTTTATCATCTAAACCCATTATATGAACTGCAAGTCCAGTGGGGTTGGCTAATAACCCAATTCTAAAAAAATCTCTAACGGTTCCGTCCTTATATGTTATGGTGTATTCTCCATAACCAATAGTAGGATGAGCAACTTGTTTACCCTCTTCATTTTTCCCGTCAAAATACCATTGTTTGCATTTAGGCATCAACTGAAGAATGAGATTGTGCAATTCTTGCATTTCACCCTGCTTTGGTTCGGACTGACTTTTAATTAACTCTTTTATTTGAAATTTAATTTCCATTTGAAACAATTTTCAAGATTGATTAATTATATTTCATAGAAGCACTTCAGCAGCCATATTGCCAAACCGATGTTACAGGCTGGGTTATTTTTTTGTCCTTTTAAGATATTCCTGAACTACTTTTCACAAAGTTCCTTGAGCTTGACGAGTGCTTTTGGGTAGGTCTGGTTCATATAATCTAAAAAATCTTCTGCTGTGTCTAAGTCAACAGTAACGGTTGTAGCCCCATTGTTTTCTTCGAAGGTGTAGTTTTCAAATCCGTTTGCCCATTTTTCTACTTCTGGCCCTTCTGTAATTTCTTTGTCAGCTTTAAAAAAACCATAATGTTGAATCGAAACAAATTGATTGGGAATGTTTTCAACAATCCTGGAAACCATACCTCCCTTTTCCCCTTTCTCATCTACTCCAATAAATAGAATTTTATTTCCCTTGTCCCAATTTCCTTCATAGGTCGATGTTGGGTTAAACTCAGAAGTCCATTGTTCATAAGATGATTTACTCTTAATGCCAAGCATAAAATCGTAAATCCTGTTTACAGGTGCATTGATATTTATTTTGAATTGTAGTTTTTTCATAATGCTAAATATTTGTTGAGATTAATCTTTCAAATTGTTATTATCTGTCATACTTAGCTGTCGTAACATAGCCTATAACGCTACCGGCTTGCTGCTGTGCTGATATTCTTTGATTCTTCAGCCAGCATAGCAGAAAATCCCTGTTAGCGGTAGCTATTTAATCTGCCAGTTATTTACTGAAACGGTATCACTAATTGAAAAGCTCATCAGATCTTCGCCCATAATTAACGGTCCTGAATAATTTGCTTTTGTTCGGTTCAATATCTCCTGTTCAGTATTTCCATAAGGTCTTGCAATATGCGAATAGACAGCAAGCTTTGGGTTTACTTCATTAAAAACTTTGGCAGCCTGTTCAGGAGTTGTGTGAAGTGCTACTATGTGGTACTTTGGGTCTGATTTACTTAATGAATCAGGAGCAATAACTATTTCATGTATCAGTAAATCTGTCCCTTTTGCATACTTAATTAAGTTTTCCGAATACCGTGTATCACCTGATAATACAACGGAATGCCCGCTGTATTCTATGCGATAACCAAAAGCTGGTTTTACAATCCCGTGATCTACTTCAAATGCAATTACTTTCACCCCGTTTTTCTCATAAACAACCCCTTGCTCTATTTCTTTAGCCAGGAGTCTACTGCCTTCTTCCTTAAGCCTTTTATCATCTTCTATTCTTATATTAATGTCATAAGAAAATGCCTTCTGCAGATACTGAATCATCGCATTGGTACCTGCCGGCCCAAATACATTTAGAGGATTTTGTCGTTCTGAAACAAGCCAGCCGGTAAGCCACAGGTCGGGTAAACCAACTATATGGTCCGAATGAAGATGCGTTAGAAACAGCGCATTTATTTTAGTATAAGAAACATTTATTTGGCGCAACCTTTGCAAGCAACCACGTCCGGCATCAAAAAGTAAGGTTTCACTTCCCGCCTGAACAAGAATGCTTGGCCCAAACCTTTCCATAAGTGGTGGTGGAGTACCCGTACCAAGTAAGGTAACTTTTATATCAGGCACATTAACATGAGAGCTATCTTTATCTATATTGATTTGCCCAAAAGAAAAAGAAGCAAATAATAAAATGACTGTGGTTAAAAATAGACGAGTCATTAATTTTTTTTAAGAGATGAATGTAATAAGGTTTGATTATGCCAGTGACTCAATATAATTACCGCTAACGTTCGAGAATTTGCGAAGGCACGAAATTCATT
>DASYSW010000619.1:0-2885 GCA_036002905.1 Chitinophagaceae bacterium | reverse complement strand
TGCCGTCACCTTTTGTTATTCTGCAACCGATCTCTGCAAAACCAGTAGCAGATGAAATAGCGACATTATCTGCATGAACATTTGATATTACAGGATTGAGGCTAAGATTCTTCAATAACCCGCTATAAGCAACCGGGTCGGCTTCGACCGCATAACATTCTTTCGCCAGTTGAGCTCCAAACAGAACAGTAGGGCCAACCCATGCACCAATATCAATATACGAATGCTTTGGAGATAGATATTGTTGCATGATATTAAAAGTTTCAGGCTCCCATGACCCGCCATTCACAAGATCCCAGTACTCGCGGCCATCATGAATGCTGAAACCGGGTTGAACTTCGTACGTGATCGATCCCTTTGCTATAAGCATAAGCCCAAAAAAATTATTGTCAGATTTTCTGAAGAACAATGAGGCTGTCAGCCTGGTTAATTTTTATATAAGCATTCGATTCAAGGATTTCATCAACCAGTTTTTTTACACCCGGGAAATAATAGGCATAATCATGAAACGCTGCAAAACCGCCCGGCCTGATCCACTTATTGAAATGATCAAAATCGGCAACCACATTTTTGTAGTCATGAAGTCCGTCGACAAAAAGTAAAGAAACCGGTTGTTCCCATCTTAGATTGACAGATCGATCTTTGATGATTTCGATGATATCATGTAAACCGGCATTATCAATATTTCTTTTGAACGATTCAAAAGAAGGCGGGTAGAATCGCAATCCTTGTTCGGCGTCTCCTAATTTTCCATCATGCGGATCGATTGCAAACACTTTTGAATCGGATCGCAGGGATTTTATGACTCCTCCAAAAAGGACAGTAGATTTTCCGTGATAACTTCCAACCTCAACAACATTGTTGAATGATGGAAAACGTTTTAGTGTCTTCAGCATTGTTTCAATCAGCAGATCCGCTTCTTTATCGCTGAGCCATCCTTCGATTCTCCGGACCTTATTTAGTAATTCGATTTTGTCGATAAAAGTTTCCGGCTGATCGGTTTTTACAGGAGAATAGTTATTGAACTTTTCTCTTATCTGCTGTCTCACAGGATCATCAAATCTTCTTATAACTGGGTGTAACCAAAATGCATTTCCTTGTTCGAGTGCTTCGTTGACCTCCTCTTCGGTAAAAAGTTTTTTGTATTGAACAAAATCGTAGGAGCAGGGGTTGGAGCCGATCTCGTATCCAAGAAGGCGAACCAGGGTGGGCAGTATCACTTCTTCGGTTGCCCAGATCCTTGTCCTTGTCATGACCTCCCGCAACAATAGATCGTCTTTAAAAAGTGCAACCAGGTCTTTAATCGCATTAACGGTGAACACCGTAGAGGGCCAAAATGTCCAATGAACAAATTTGTTTTCTCCGTCCTGAAATTTTCCAAGGAAAGGCTTCCACAGATCAAATTCCCTAAAGGCTTGTTTTGCTACAAGGTTTGCTTCTTCTTCTTTTGTCACCTGCTTAGCTGACGAAGACAACAGGCCTACATTCCGAAGTTTTTCCCCCGTGAAGTAAGTGGACAAGAATTTAGTATATCCATCCCGAATACATAGTTGGTCAGAATCAACAATAGTAAGGACGTCAAAATCGAAATGGATAAGTGAATATTCCATACACTGTAAAGCAAAGCCATGAAGATAGCCGTGTTGTACGGGGCCGGGATCCGGGCAAATGTGTATTCGTTTTTTTTCCTGGTGAATAAATTGATCAAGCAAGTTGGCATCATTGCCTCCATTATATAATACTATCTGGGAATCGGGATCAAAATACCTGAGATTGTTAATAAGATCTTCTATGCAATCAGGATCTTCATGCACAAGACAGGCATAAACATTCTTCATTGCACACCCCGGCTTGTAAAAATTATCATTTGCTCTTGACGGAATGACGATGCCCTGCGAAGCGATCGTGGCTTCATTATAATAGACCATATCGCCATTCATTACCTTTTCAATTTCTGCCACAGGATAAGAATGCCACCATCCGCCATTTGTTTTTTTAGGGCTCACATTTTTGTCATGGATCATGTGTACTGCGAATGTGGAGTCGGACAGTGCCAGCACATGATCTTGTGTAGTGCTCCATACAAATAATCCATCCATGCCCACATTGATATCGGCAAATTGGCTCTTTTCCCAAAATTCTTTTCTAAAACACAATGAGCTTCCCAGCAGCCATTTTGGCTGGTTGGTGGGGTAGATGTATTGAAAAGCTGCGTGATGGCAGAGATCATAGTAAAGAAGGTTATTAATACCACAGATATAGATATGCCGATCCTGCATTGCCTTTACCTGGTACGTCAATCGCCAGGATGAGTACCAATCATCATCATCCCAATTGGCAATGATGCCTCCTTTTGAATAAGCGCACGCGATATTCAATTTAGCGCCAAGTGTTATTTTTTGTGGTAAGCGATAATATCGCACGATAGGATTATCAGGTATAAGATCTTCAATACAATCTCCGCCGTCATCAATAATGATCAATTCTTTATTGGGATATTCCTGCTGAAGAAAATAATGTATGGCATGAGGCACAAATGCCCGCCTATTGTAGGTGGGCATAATGCAGGAAACAAGTGGAGAACCCATAAGAAATGAAATTTTATGTAACCGGAATTAAACTGGGGTCAACGCGCTGTCGATTAAATTTAACATCCAGCCTGAATCGGTCATCAGTTGGACCAATATTTCCAATGATCATTCCAGCCTCACCCATTGCATACCCTAGGATGTTGGCTTCATTATGCTTGACTTCCATGAATTGATTATTGCATAAGGTCACAAACTCGGCTAAGAAACTATTGTTGTTTTGAAAGGGCTTGAAATCATCCGTCGGAAGAAACCCCGTTTTATTTCCAACAAATAAACTATCGGAAATAATAATAT
>DASYSW010000618.1:0-6469 GCA_036002905.1 Chitinophagaceae bacterium | reverse complement strand
AGCCCATGCCTGCAAAATAGTAAGGAGCATAATACCCATCGGAAAATAAGTAGTGGGTGATATCAGGAGTATTTGCGACGACTCCCAATATCTCGCAATAATTGCCATCAAACTCCTTCCAGTCTGCCAGGGACGAATGATCAATGAACATTCGCTTTTCGGTTATCGTACTGGCGCTGATATACCCGATCACCGGTTCGTCGCTGGATAATGAATGAATGTTACCCTGCAATTGCGATGGTTGAACGTCAAATAAAGTTCCGGCTTGCTCCGATAGTTTTTGCAAAACCAGCCAATACTGATAAGCTTCCTGTGACAACGCATATTGCCTTACCAGCGCACTGTACCGCTCACTGCATTTTTGAGAATTATGAGGAATGGTTCCGATGCGTGCATGTGCGATCACATCGCTGCTCAAAGCCGTCGTATTTCCCAACGATATGTCAGTTGAATGTCCCGTTTTCCAGCAAACATGCCTCGAGCTATCAGTGTCATAAACTACCGTATCGGGTATGTATTTAATGATCGAATTATAAAATGAGTGATACTCCCAGGTTTCCACGTAGTCCCATCGATAATAGTGTGTTTGATTGAAGGGATCGTGTGTATTCACATATAAAGTTACATCGCTGTTTTGCTCCCAGGTCAATGTATCAATAGGTGGTGTCTGCAATACAGGCGTAAAATCAGAAGCATAGTTTTTACCATCAACTGTATTAATTCTAAGTCTGTATCGTTTAGAAGCGTTTAACGTGAGTACATCTGAAGAATAATCACCATTCCCTTTCTCCCTCAACGGGAACATCGATCCCGCTTCCTCTTCTATCATGACCTGCGCGCCAAACTCTGGTTGATTATAACTGGTGTCTTTTAAATTTCGCAAGCGACTCAGTGAAATGGTTGTATTGGATGCAGGATTACCATTTATGACGCCTTCCACTACCAAAAAGCTATTTGCCTCGTTTAATTCAGGAGGATCATAAGGCTTTTTGCACCCCAGCGAAAGAAAAACGATACCGATATAGATCATTAAATATTTCATCAAAACCTGAAATTGTATGTAATAAAAGGGATGGCTGTACCAAAAATGGACAATTCATATCCTTTGATCTTCCCGTTTTCTTCCACGAAAAAAACAGAATAAGCATTTTTGCGAAAAGTCAGATTGTATACTCCAAATGACCATGAATTGTGTATTTTCTGTTTTAATCTATGATTGCCGTCGATATTAACCGACAAGTCCGTTCTAAAGTAATCGGGGATCCGAAATTCATTTCGTTGTGAGAAAAAGAGTCGCTGCGACCCCGCATAATTATAAATTCCTTCCGCTAATGTTATTGGCCGACCCGTACTATAGATTGCATTTAGCGAAATGCTATACCGGTGACTAAACTGGTAATTGCCAATAAGATTTACGCTGTGAGGCTTATCATAATTTGCAGGGTAGTATTTCCCGTCGTTCACATTTTCAGCGGACAATGGGTCATCGGTGCGTAAGAAAATGCGTGAGTAGGTATAGCTAAACCATCCATTCAATCTCCCGCTTAATTTCCTGATCAGTAGTTCAGCGCCATAGCCTCTCCCCTGCGAACGGATGACATCGGTCTCGATATGGTGATTCATGACTAAATTGGCGCCGGTTTTATAGTCCAGGTAATTTTTTATTTGACGGTAATAAACTTCGATCGAAGTCTCAATGCTGTTTGAAGCAAAATTTTTATAAAAGCCAAGCGACACCTGCTTGCCCTGTTGCGGTTTTATATAAGGATCACTTAATTTCCATGTATCTGTTGGTGAAATGGCAGTTGTATTTGAAAGCATATGAATATACTGCGCCATCGTATTGAAACTTAATTTTAATGATGCATTGTCACCCATGCTGTAGCGAAAAGCGAGTCTTATTTCCGGCGCTGAATAGGTTTTGATAATGCTTCCTTTGTCGTAGAACGATGTATCCGTTATCGTTGCCATTTCACGCGGAAGTCCCGGCACATAGTTATATACACTGTGTGGGCCGCGATAGTTAAAGATCGAATACCGGAGTCCTGCATTCAATGAAAATTTAGGAGAGACAGTAAACTGGTCACCGATATACAATGCAGATTCAAGACCCTGCTCAGCTTCTAAGACATCAGGAACAACGAGAGACTGGGAGCCTTCGGGAGTAAACGATCCGGGACGAAGCTTATAATGAACGCTATTTAATCCGAAATTGACAGCATGTTTTGGGCTGACCGCATAGTTAAAATCTGCCCGGATATATGATTGACTAATATCGAAACCCAGTTTAAATCCACTAACTGCATTTGATTCACTTGATACAGTATATTCGTAATGGTCATACCCACCGGTCAGCACACCGTATAGTTTATTGTTGAAAATGTGTTTCCATTTCAGGTTTGCATTACGGTTGCTGTATTTGTATAAGGTATCACTGTTCAATTTAAAAGCATCACCACTCAGGTAACCATTCAGGTAAAGGCTATTCTTTGAATCAATAGTATGGCTGACGTGAAGATCCACATCATAAAAACTTCCCTCGCTATTGTTAAAAGCAGTATTATTTAAATTACGCAATAGCCAGTTTGAATAAGTAGTTCGTCCACCGAGAATAAATGAGGTTTTATCTTTTACGATGGGTCCTTCGAGCATTAATTTACTTGTCAACGGCCCGATTCCTCCGACACCGGATATTTTTTTACTATTCCCTTCCCTGCCTTCCACATCCAGTACTGACGAAAGACGACCGCCATATTTTTCGGGGATCGTGCTTTTGTATAATTCAACATTCTTGACAACATCTGTATTGAAGGCGGAAAAGAAGCCAAACAAATGAGACGGATTGTAGATCGTAGCATCATTAAACAAAATGAGATTTTGATCCGGTGAACCTCCACGCACATTGAATCCCGTGCTGGCCTCGCCAACAGAAGTAACGCCAGGCAATGTCAATACCACTTTTAAAATATCTGCTTCACCCAGCACTACCGGCACTTGCCTGATCGTTTTGATACTTAATTTTTCCACCCCCATTTGTAAATTGCGAATACTTGAGTTTCTGTCAGCAATGATCGTTACTCCTTTTAGCGTAGGAACAAAATCCTGCAACTCCACATTAAGCTTACCATTTGAATGTAGTAGTACCTGGCGAATGGTTTCCTGCATGCCCACGCTGCTGATATGCAATTCATGCCGTCCCGACGGCAGTGTAAGTGAAAAATAACCGTACGAGTCAGTAGTGGTCCCAACGGATAAGCTGTCTACATACACAGTGGCCCCGCTGATAGCTTCACCGTTTTTGCTTTCCCGTACATACCCGGCCAGCGTTGCTTTGTTATAATTCGGATTCGATGCCAGCGATCCAATTTCAAACAGCCTGTTCTCAACAGAAGACTTTAATTTCTGGGACGTCTGCTCTGGTTGGATATTCCTTGTTTCTATCGTATCAGTGGAACTTCCGGTGACCGTAAAAAAGTCACGCGGAAAAATGGTCTGAATTTTAATGTGCTTCGTGACAAACACTTCGTTTACAGAATCAATGGCAAATTGAAATGCGCTGTTTTGAAATAATAGGGCCAGCACACTGTCCAATGTTTGCTCCCGAAAATGAAGACTTACTTTAAAACTGTCAATTTCAGAAGCGTCATAGTAGAAGTGATACGAGGTAACGCGTTCGATATGTGCTACAAAACTCGAAAATGAAGTGCTGTCAAAATCGCCACTCACCAGGTTTCGATCCTGCGCGCCTACTTTGCAGGAAAAAACAAACAGGAAAAAAAGCATTCCCCCAAACGCCTGACCTATTTTATTTCGTAATCTGGTCATAATACACAACTATCCCCAGCAAAGCCTTTTCAAAATTTTTTCTGAAATCAGGTTTGTTTTTGGAAATAAAATCTTTTAACGCTGTTTTTTTATCGTTCAATGCATCCAGTAATTCTTGTTTGCTATTTATCTTATAATAGCTGCTGTCTTTATAAATAAAATAATTATTCATTTGCGAAAAGGTTGCGTCAAATTCCATGCTTTTTGACCACGGGACTAACTCCTTCTTTCTTTGCGCAAGGATCTCAATTTTCCCCGTATACAGGACATCATAAAATCCCCGATCTACGGCATTGCTGCCAGCTACAAACAAATGACCTCTTAATTTGAAGTAAGCTACCTTTTCACGAACCAATACAAGGTTTGCATCCTCAGCATATTTTGTCACCAGGTTGTCATGTGAAAGGTCATACAGCAGCGCTACATTTTTGTACAAAACACCATTGTAAAAAACATCTCCTCTTTCAAGGCTGTCTGTTTCAAAAAACGGGTGCCCTTTTACCCTGTAATAGTCTCTAACGTAAAGACTGCCGGTATATAGACCCGAAGTTTTTGTCGCCAGGGAATTATTGTAGTTGATTGTTTGGTTCAATGCCTGTTCATAGACAAGGGAGTCGGGAAGAAAATCCTGAGCAAAAACTGCTAGTGAAAAAAATAAAGGGATGGCAGAGGCTATACAATATCGCATGTCGGCAATTAAGGGTGTTTATCCATAAGGCCACGCAGTAAACTATAAATATAAAGAAAAGTTTTCGGCGTGATTCGCTGCTTTTATGCTTCCAGCTCGAGCAAAAAATCTGCTCTATATGGCCAAAATTACGCGAGTGTGTTACCTTTAATTAACTATTCCCCGATTCTGAAGCCACGGAATTGCACTGACCTATTTACAACTCAAAAAAAAATTTGCTTATGAAAGACGAAGGAACGAAAAATATCTGCCCGGAAACAAAAGATCCGGCAGAGAAAAACGACCTGGAAGTGTGGAAACATTTTGGCAGTACTGGAGGGTCTGACAAAAATAGCATGATCCAGATCGTTACCTGGCTGCTCTCGTTGTCAACTGCTATCATCGGTCTCTATGCAACAAATAAATTTGGAAACCGTTCTGCAATAAATATCCTTTTCATCGTCGGTGCACTGGTTTCGGCTCTGGCTGCTTATATAGCCCTTTTGTACGGCGCTTACTCATTACGGAATTGGGCCATAGCTGATCGGATCGCAGAACAAAACCATTGGGAAAAGCAATTGCCGGGCTATAACCCGTTTGAAGAAGTTAAGCTTGGCCGTTGGACAAAGCGGGTCTCAAGACTTGGTAAACCTTGTAAAGACGAAGTAGCGCTTGTTTTTTGGATTTTTTTTGGCGTTTGTATTATCTCAATGTTAGCTCATCTTGGCCTACTCGCATTCCATCCAGGCATTGGGGGTGGCACCAATCAAACCTATTAACCGCAAAACGACCAAGCTGTTTTATGCGTTCGATAGAAAAACCAAAAGACGGTGAATTTCCTCCTTATGCAATTATGTATATTAGTTTGCTGCCTGACGACGGCCTTGTCTTACAGCACCTGAAAGACAATTTCATCTCAATAAAACAGCTTATTCTCTCTTTACCTGAAGAAAGATTGCTTTACAGGTATGCCAAAGACAAATGGACCATTAAAGAAATACTTGTACATATCATTGACGATGAAAGAATTTATGGTTACAGGGCATTGCGATTTGCAAGAAATGACAAAACTGATCTCCCGGGTTTTGACCAGGACGATTATACCTTGTCTTCACGAGCCAATGAGAGAAGCATAGAAAATATTTTAGCGGAATATGAAGCTGTTCGCCATGCAACGATCGCACTATTTAACGGGTTGCCCGAAAATTCGTTTATGCGCATGGGCGTCGCCAATCGTAACAAAGCAACCGTCCGGGCTCTGGCATATCATATCGCCGGGCATGAACTACACCATGTGAACATCATAAAGGAAAAATATTTGCATGTAAGATAGTCACCAGCTGGTTTTATTCCCTTTTCCTGAATCAAATTTTAATGGCTGTAGGTTTGGGTCTGCTGGTACAAAACACCGTTCTGCAAGAAAGCCTGACCCAACTTTAACGTGGTAGGTGTTAACTCTACCAGTATGTATTCATCCCAGCCATTAAAAACAAGCTTTGTTTCACTTTCGGCAAATGCCCAGGGCAGAGTCCTTGCTTGCGGATCCGATCCCTCGCATTTTGTCGTCCCTTCATTCAACTCCCATGTGCCATCGGTGTAATAGGTCTCAAAATTGTCTAGTTCGCACGGGTACATTATGCTAAGAAGATTTGTAGCATAAGTTCCATCGCCATACCAGTCGTAAGCGGGATCGCTTACGAAACCGGTTCGCGTCCACGATCCTGTCGTAAGGAGTTCCATCTTTGTTTTCTGCTTGGCTTCTTTGACATCCTTCTTACAAGACACAATAGCTGTCGCCCCAGCCACTAATATCAGCAGCGCGGCGAGTTGGGTTTTTAGTTTCATGATCCTCATTTTTGGAATTAACAATAGAAAAGTTTAATGAAATTTGCCGCCTTCACGGGGGTCACCCCTTTTTTTGACAACCCCCGTGAACGAGAAAGAATCAACTTCCTCTTATTACGGCAGCGTAACGTA
>DASYSW010000617.1:0-5249 GCA_036002905.1 Chitinophagaceae bacterium | reverse complement strand
CAAGATCAATGTCCGCAGCGGGGGAACGCGTCCTTCAACGGCCGACCAAGGACAGCCGTCGAGGCGCGGGCCGGGGCAGGAAGGCCTTTGGCTCTCGAAAAAGAGATAAAGTCAAAGACGTAGTTGGGGATTGCTGGCGGACAGGGCGGGATTCGAACCCGCGATACGGTTTCCCGTATACACACTTTCCAGGCGTGCCTCTTCAACCACTCGAGCAAGTCTCCGGGGGTTTGTGCTGTGTTTCCGGCGTAAAGGGCAGCAAAAATAAGGAAACTATTTTACCAGTTGTATTAATGAACCGTCACACATTTACTTTTTGTATTCCCTTTAGAGAGACCTTAATCTCCCTGTCGTTTGCTTTGTTCTAGTATTGGCTAATGATCTCCAAAATATCATAGTCACTAAAAATGCACTCGCTGCTGTCGATAGTTAACTCGCTGTACTCTGGAATTTTATCAAGCGCTTTTCGCAGGTTCACATTATTCAAAAAAGTGACATTTGAGTTTAGCTTTATGTAGCTGATCTTTCGTCTCATCCTCCGACTTTTAAAAATGAAATTTAGAAAAAATCATCGTCAATCAAGATGAAATATTAAAGCTTTGGTGACTTTTGTAAATTAAAATGACTCGTAACTTTTTTTTCAGCAGTTTATATTTGCAATTATGCCTGGTATTCCTTTTGAACCCAAAATAATTCTCGAACCTTTTAAAAAGGGCGATGGTAGAACGTGCACTAGTTGCGGAAAAATAATTAAAGGGATGATGTATGCTGGGGTTATTGAATTTATGGAAACGAAATTTGATAACATGGAGGCGCTCAATATGATTGTGTGTGAAAAGTGCAGAAAAAAATTTGAAAGCGGCAAGGTCTAAATACTTTTTCGATCGATAGTCATATTTATCCCGGAGATAGCGACATCCCAGGACTATACCTCCTTGAAGAAAGAGTTGACCATATTTATAAATTGGATCAGAAATATCGAATTGTTCTGGACTCCCTTGTTAGAAAAGCAGGTCTGAAACGGGATGATCCGGAAATACAAAAGATAATCCCGGAGGCGGCAAAACAAGATTCCTTCAATCTTTCGCGGGTCCTTTTTATACTTGATAGCTGCGGGTGGATTGGTGTCAGGCAAATTGGTGCCGAAGCCAACCAGGCTTTATTTGTTGTTATCCAACACGCGGACAGGCCAGAATCAGCTCGACGGCACACAGATGCAACCGGAAAAAAAGGAAGGAAAATTTATACCTTTTCCCATTGAAGACAAGCCGGGTGTGAACCAACGAAGAAAAAAAGTTGGATTAAAACCACTGGAGGACTATTTAAAGGAAATGAATCAATAACAATTATGATTCCATGGAAAATTTATCAATATCGCTTCCGATAAAAGGATCTGAGACCATCACCAAATAAATGCGGAAAACGATATTACTTGCACCAGGTTTTTACATAACTAACAACAAAAACCATTCGTTTGTTTGAGGTTAAAATTAAATTTAGATAACATCGGAAGAGGAATAGTATTTGTGCATCCTTCGCGAATTTTTTGACAGATAAAGAAGGAGAAATATATGAATACATACACTCTTTGTTTCCAGGATATCGACAACACAAAGTTTAGGCTTGCAGGAGGCAAAGGTGCTAACCTGGGCGAATTGTCAAAGGTCAAAGGAATAAACGTGCCGGACGGTTTTTGCGTTACTACCGAAGCATATAAAAATATAACTGAAAATAATAAAGAGCTTATTGGCTTGCTGAATGAATTAATACGTATGCAGGCACAAGAGAGGGAAGCAATCAGAAAAATCAGCGCAAAAATTCGCAAGGTCATTGAAAGCATTCCCATTTTCCCGGATATCGAAGAAGAGATTGCGGGTTATATCACAAAGTTTGGTGAGGACAATGCTTTTGCAGTGCGGTCCAGTGCAACCGCGGAAGACTTGCCTTCAGCCTCCTTCGCGGGACAGCAGGATACATACCTGAACATTATCGGAAAGAACAACATCTTAAAGCACATCAGCAAATGTTGGGCTTCCCTGTTTACAGATCGCGCAGTGATCTATCGGATTCAAAACAAGTTTGAGCACCGGCAGGTCCATCTATCTGTTATCATTCAAAGGATGGTTTTCCCACAAGTCTCGGGAATTTTATTTACTGCTGATCCGGCGACGTCGAATCGAAAGTTGCTATCAATCGACGCTGGCTTTGGACTTGGAGAAGTGTTGGTCTCAGGCGTGGTATCCGCCGATAACTATAAAGTGAGGGAGGATACTATCGTTGATAAGATGATAGCAATAAAAAAACTGGCTATTTATGGACAAAAAGAAGGTGGAACAAAAACAGTTCAGATCGAACCTGGCAGGCAAAGGGCACAAACACTTACTGAACAACAAATCTTACAGTTGGCACACATAGGACGACAGATCGAATGTTATTTTGATTGTCCACAGGATATTGAATGGTGTTTGGCTGATGATACATTTTATATAGTTCAAAGTCGGCCGATCACTACCTTATACCCGATACCCCAGGCGAACGATCAGGAAAATCATGTTTATGTATCCGTTGGTCACCAGCAAATGATGACCGATGCTATGAAACCATTAGGACTGTCTTTTTTCCTGTTGACAACGCGTGCGCGCATGCTCAAAGCGGGTGGAAGATTGTTTGTTGATGTCACACCGATACTTGCTTCACCAGAAGGCAGAAAAACCATAATAGAAACCCTGGGTCAATCGGATCCACTTATAAAGGACGCACTGACGACGATCGTAGGTCGGGGAGATTTCATACAGACGATAGCAGACGATACGAAAAGCAATGAGGGTCCGTTGCTTCCCGACTATAAAACGCTAAAGGAATACGATCCCGCAATCGCTTCTGATTTGATCAGGCGAAGTGAAGAATCCCTGGCAGAGTCAAAACAAAACATCGAAACGAAATCGGGGTTAGCACTGATGGATTTTATCCTGGAAGACATTCAGCAAATGAAGAAGAATTTGGCTGACCCGCAGAGTTTTGGTGTGATCATGACTGCGATGAACGCCGCGTCATGGATCAATGAAAAAATGAACGAGTGGCTGGGCGAAAAAAACGTAGCGGATACACTTTCTCAGTCTGCGCCAAACAATATTACTTCTGAAATGGGCCTGGCACTCCTGGATGTTGCAGATGTGATCCGTCCTTACCCGGAAGTGATCGGGTATTTGCAGCATGTGGCAGATGATAGCTTCCTGGATGAGCTGGTGAAGTTTGAGGGTGGACAGGAAACCTGGGATGCCATCTATACTTATCTTAAGAAATACGGAATGCGTTGTGTAGGAGAAATCGATATTACTAAAACCCGCTGGAGTGAAAAACCAATTGCGCTTGTGCCGATGATTCTTAGCAATATTAAAAACTTTGAGCCTGGTGCCAGCAAGCGGAAATTTGAGCAAGGACGACAGGAAGCTTTGAAAAAGGAACAACAGCTGTTGGACCGGTTGAAGCAATTACCAGGTGGTGAACAAAAAGCAGAAGAAATGAAACGCATGATCAGGCTGATACGGAATTTCGCCGGTTACAGGGAATATCCAAAATACAGCATCATAAGTCGTTACTTCGTTTACAAAAAGGCTTTACTGCAAGAAGCTGAACAACTCGTGCGCGCCAATGTTATTCATGAAAAAGAAGATATCTACTTTCTCAGTTTTGAAGAATTACGCGAAGTCATCCGCACAGGTAAACTAGATCAACAGATCATCGGCAAACGAAAAGAGGAATACAAATCATATCAAAAGCTAACTCCACCGCGTATTATCACGTCTGACGGAGAAATCATTAATGGTAAATACAAGCGCGAAAGTCTTCCTGCCACAGCAATCGTAGGTCTGCCTGTTTCTTCCGGAGTTGCAGAGGGACGCGCCAGGATCATCCTAAATATGGAAGATGCTGACCTCGGAGGTGAAGATATATTGGTCACTATATTTACTGACCCCAGCTGGACACCGTTATTTGTATCGATAAAAGGCTTAGTTACCGAAGTTGGCGGACTGATGACGCATGGAGCAGTTATTGCTCGTGAATATGGCTTGCCTGCAGTTGTCGGCGTAGAGAACGCAACCAGGCTGATCAAAGAAGGACAGAGGATCCGGGTGAATGGAACGGATGGATATATAGAGATACTATGAACAGTTCTATTGAATAAATAACCCGTGATTCGGTTTACCAATTGTTCGCCTGGTCGGCATTCATGCGTTCACTCACATCAACTGCCTGATGTTCTTTCCAGCCTGGATCATATCTCACAAACCATGATATCCAAATGCTTCTTGACAAACGCATAAGCCACGGCTGAAGGAGAATTAATAAAATTGCATTGAAACCTAACCAGAAAAAGAAGCGATTATCGTCGACCGATAAGCCGATCGTCAACCACCACAATACCAGGCTTAACACACAAATAAGGATACTCAGCACATAGCTTACATAACCGGTGCCATAATAAAAACCAACCTCAATTTCCGTGGGCTGGCCACAAACAGGGCAATCCTTATTCATCTCCATATTCTTTTTCATTTTTGCGCTAACGGAGTTCTTGAATAATTTTCCTTCTCTGCACCTGGGGCATCTGCATCCTAATGTAGACGATAAATAACCTCTTGATTTTTTTTCTTCGATACTCATTTTTTACGCTGACAAAAATTCGGTAATTATTTTTTCCAATTGGCCGGCCTGTACTACGCCTGCCTGCCGCCACAAGATATTTTTATTTTGGATCAACATCAAAGTTGGAACACTTTGTATTTCAAAAGCAGAAGATACCACCGGGCTTTTGTCGACATCAACTTTCAAAATCCGGATCTTGTCACCCATTCTTTGTCGCAGTTCTGTCAAGATCGGTTTCATTAATTTACAGGGACCGCACCACTCAGCAAAAAAGTCGATGAGCACAGGCTTATCTCCCTGTATGATATCATTAAATGTTTCTCTTTTATTTTCTGTTTCCATAAAACTTCTTTTAATACTTCGGACCGCTATAATCTTGCCATTTCGGTCATTCTTTGAGTGCTTTTTCCATTTGCATGCTCCGGCTGCCCTTGATCAGGATGCTCGTGTTTTTGAATTTCTGTTGCTGCATCCAGGCATTCACCTCATCAGAATTTTTAAATTGATGAAAAGGATGCGAAATTTTTTGAAATTCATTTCCTACAAGTATCACCTCTTTCCACTGATGATCCCCGATTTGTTTCACTAACGCCTGGTGCTCC
>DASYSW010000616.1:0-4119 GCA_036002905.1 Chitinophagaceae bacterium | reverse complement strand
GTTGGTTGAATATTATTTCCGTCACCCCGGATTTAATAATTACCCGGTAGTAGGCGTAACCTGGAGACAAGCTTCAGATTACTCTTTATGGCGCAGTGACCGTGTGAATGAGGGCCTGTTAATGAACAAGGGATATATTGCGAAGCAATCCATCCAGGGTGAACAGCAGGAAAATAACTTCACGACCAAATCATATTTGCTAGGTCTTTACCAGGCACAACCGGGTAAAACTGCAGCTTCAAAAAAGAATCCACTTAAAACTCCCCAGGGCACTCCGCGTACCACGGTAAGTTTTGAAGATGGAATATTGTTACCCAACTACAGGCTGCCCAGTGAGGCTGAGTGGGAATATGCCGCTTATGGTTTGATCGATCAAAACCCAAGACCAAGCACTAAGGAAGGAAAAAGAGGTGAAGAGCTTGCAATGAATAAACAAGTTTATCCCTGGTCGCAAAACGTATATGGGCTGCGCGACACACGTCATGGAAGCTGGCAGGGTTCGTTTCTTGCAAACTTCAAACGTGGTTCTGGTGACGTTGCCGGTGTTGCCGGAGGTTTAAATGACCGGGCGTTCTATACTTCAGAAGTAAAGTCATTCTATCCGAACTCATTTGGTTTGTATAATATGGCCGGTAATGTGAGTGAGTGGGTACGTGACGTGTATCGTCCTATGACAAACATGGACCTTGCCTCGGAAGATGAAACAAATCCGTTCCGCGGGAATAAATATCAAACCTTATATAAAAACCAAAATGGTGAATCTGAGATCGACAGCATCGGTCATGTGAAAATGCGCGATGTTTCTGACTCGGAAAGTAGAAGCCGCCGCAATTACCAGCGTGGAAACGTAATCAATTACCTTGATGGTGATAGCTTATCTCAATCATCTTATGGTTACGGCCAAACGACACTTATCAGTGATCATTCACGTGTTTATAAAGGTGGTAGCTGGAACGATCGTCCTTACTGGTTAAGCCCTGGTACACGCCGTTTCCTTGAAGAAGATCAATCCTTGAGCACCTTAGGTTTCCGTTGTGCTATGGACCGTATGGGTAGCCCGGAGGGTAACAAGCGGAAAACAGGTAACTGGTGGAAGAGCAAACGACAGAATACCCGAAAGAAATAAATTAGAAAAAGAACAAACTGGATCCCGGCATACACTGCCGGGATTTTTATTTTATCTTCTCATTGAGATAGTCCACTATTAAATAATCTTAAATGCTGCAAAATAATAATTGTTGGCTGCGCCAATAAGTTCAAGATCGATGTAATAAGATTGTATAAAGTCATTAAAGGCTTTAAACTCATGAGTGGGTACTGCAAATTCGTCAAAAAAAACAATATCGTTCTTCTTTAAAATAGGCGCGAGGCTTGTAAGAGCATAGAGAGTTGCAGAAAACAAATCAGCATCCAGCATTATTATATTTCTCTTATCATTCTTTAATTTCGCAAGAAATGCCGGAACAGTTTGTTGAAATAACCCCTGATAAAAATTCACCCGTAAATCTGAAATTTCGGGGACTTTATTATTTGAATTAAATGTCCCTTTTTTATAAACTCCAAAGTCTTCCGGCAAACCGGTAAAAGTATCAAAACCATAAAATCGGCTTTCGGGATTCTTGTTTTGATTGACAAACCAGCGAAAGGAATGCCCATCGGCGACCCCAAATTCCAGATAATTAACAGGGGTATCCAGAAGAGTTTCCTTCTCTAAAACCCATTTATATAATCCATAGCGTTTACTATAATCCCACCTTGAAGGAAAATCATTGTAGGCAACTTTTCTGCTTTTATTTGCCCACAACGAAAATTTAGTCAAATAAAAAAGATTGGCATAAAACCCTGAAAACAGATTAAATAACTTGTGTAATCGTAAATAAATAAAGACTATTTTGATATATCGTATTAGAAAGAGCTTCATTCAAAAAATTTGAGCCTGTTAAAAAACGGTTGATTTAATTAAGCTATTAACAATTTAGTATTAAAAAAACACAATAGTCGCTAAGATTTGTTTTACAAATAAAAAAAACTATTTTGTACGGCATCATTACCCTAATAAAATATAGACGGCTCATGAACAAAATAAAAACAACCCACCTGGCCTTTGTAACATCTTTGCTCTTCTTATTAAGTTGCCAAAAAGATGACGACCCTCCAGCAAACAAAATTCCCGAAGTAAATGCAGGGCCTTCTCTTTCGACCACATTACCGACAGATTCAATTACGGTGACCGGATCAGCATCCGACGCAGATGGTCATATCGTGGCATATTTGTGGAGTCAGTCTTCGGGACCTTCGGGAAGTTTCATTGTAAATCCAGGGTCAGCTTCAACAAAAATTCATGGACTTAAGCCCGGGACGTACGTTTTTCAACTTATGGCTACTGATGATGATGGGGCAACCGCTGTTGATACGACGTCTGTAATTGTTAATCCTGCACAAATCCAAACTATTACTTTACAACCAGAAAACAATCCAAATGAGTTTCAATATTTGGATCATAACGGCACGTACACTAGTGGAAGCGGCGCTTCTGACATACCGATTGAGGCCTGGACAAGTGGAAGTACGCCGTATACTGTGAGAGAAGCAATTAAATTTGATCTAAGCGGTATACCCACTAATTCTACCATAATAAGCGCAAACCTGTATTTATATTCCTACCCAAGTCCTACATTGAATGGGAATTTTGTAGATGCAAACTTTGGCACTGACAATACCATGCTTGTTCAGCAAATTATTTCTAACTGGTCTCCGGCAACTTCCAATTGGCTTAATCAGCCTGCAACTTCCACAACAAATCAAATAGTGGTGCCGTCAACATCACAGTCAAATCTTGATTTAAATCTTGATGTGACAAATATGATAAGCTCTATGGTAAACGGAAACGCTAACTATGGTTTTTTCCTGAAGATCCAAAATGAAGTGTATTATAACTGCCGCATTTTTGTTTCAAGTTATAATACATCATATTCTTCAAAACACCCCAAATTAGTAGTAGTATATCAATAACAAATCTTAAAAAAACTTATAAAGGCCGGGCATAATACCTGGCCTTTGTTTTTACATTTGCCTGATGAAAATTAGCATTGAAGAGCTATACGGGATTTATAAGCACTACCGCTCCGTACAAACTGACACACGCAAAATTGAAAAAGACGACATCTTCTTTGCTCTGAGGGGGCCGAATTTTAACGGGAATGAATTTGCACAAAAAGCAATTGAAAAAGGAGCATCTTACGCAGTTATCGATGAGACAAAATTTGAAATACCTGGCAAAACAATGTTAGTGGATGATGTATTAATCGCACTGCAGGAACTGGCGAATCATCATCGGGCGCAATTCAACATTCCTTTTATTGCCATAACAGGAAGCAACGGGAAGACAACGACCAAGGAATTAATTCACGCAATTCTTTCTACCACATTCACTACTTATACTACCCAGGGGAATCTGAATAATCACATAGGCGTACCCCTCACTATTTTAAATATAAGGGACGATGCAGAAATGGCCGTGATAGAAATGGGTGCCAATCATATTGGTGAGATTGCCTCCTATTGTGAGATAGCCCTTCCAACGCATGGGTTGATCACAAACTGCGGAAAAGCGCACCTTGAAGGCTTTGGCGGTGAAGAGGGTGTGCGCAAGGCAAAGGGAGAGCTATTTGATTTCCTGAGAACGTTAACGCATGGTTATGCGTTTGTAATGTGGGATTATAATTACCTGCAAAAAATGAGTAAGGGAATAAGCGGTATCATTAAATATGGAACCGGGGGCGACGCCCACGTTATTGGCAGAGTTCTGAAAAATGATCCCCTCCTTGAAGTGGAAATTTTACAAGGCCTTGATGAAAAAAGAATAAAAACACAATTGGTCGGGGAGTATAATCTGCCAAATGTTCTTGCTGCGGTAACAATTGGAAAATTTTTCAAAGTGGCCGATTCAAAAATCAGGTCCGCCATCGAAAATTATATTCCATCGAACAGCCGTTCACAGCTGATCCAAAACGGAGACAACCAGATCATCCTTGACGCCTACAATGCAAATCCGAGCAGCATGAAACTAGCCATTGAGAATTTTTCAAAAATGGCCGGGGACAAAGTTTTGATCCTTGG
>DASYSW010000615.1:0-5033 GCA_036002905.1 Chitinophagaceae bacterium | reverse complement strand
ATAGCGTTGCTAAAAAATCATTAACGAAAGCATTGCTTTCATAAATAATTAAACATATGGATAATATGAAGCACAGGCGTCTCCAGGAGCTGGACCGCTCAGATTTTGAAATCGTGAAAGGTGAGCCTGATATTCGTGGTTGGGATGTAAAAGATACCAGCGGACAAAAAATAGGGGAGGTCGAAGAACTGATCGTCGATGCAAAAGAAAAGAAAGTTCGATATATGGTTGTCGATCTCGATGACAATAACCTTAAACTCCATCACCGAAAAGTTCTTGTCCCGATTGGCCTTGCTGAATTGGACAGTGAACATGATGATGTGCTGACACCAAAAATATCGCCACAACAACTCACAGAATTGCCGGAATACGATAGGAACAATTTGACGGCTGATACGGAGCGGAGAATTTCTTCCACGCTCGAAAGACATGAGCGATCAACATCGCCTCAGGAAACAATACGACAACCTTCAAAAAAAAGCAAAGATGAGAGAGCTCAAAAAGATGAAGTCGATCCGGGTTTTTATGAACATGAAAATTACAATCTTGATAACCTTTATAAAAATCGTCTCCATAAGGCGCAACCGGCAAAAAATAAAAATGAGTCTGAGTATGATAGAGGCTTGAGACTTTGGGAGCGCAGAAGTGAAGGTGGGATCATCTCTGGAGAGGGCAGCAGTGAAAAAGGCATACCCGCAAGGGACCGTGATTACTACCGTAACATGGATGAAGAGACAAGAGAGGCGATGATAAGAAACAGGCGCGATTCCTACCGGCAAAAAAGATACGGCGATCAGGCGCAGACAGGCAACAAAAACATCAATGAAAATCCGGATCAGGATTGGTAGGAATTTTCTGTTTATCATTAAGATAGTACCTTATCGGAATGATGAGGTATTTTTTTGGATGATGCCCGAATAACGTGAAAAGAATTGCCACACAGGTACTGAAGAATTTTCTGTGCTCTCTGTGTCTCAGTGGCAAAATAGATTACGCTACACCAGACCTCGCCCTGACGGGGCTTTGTAATTCTCCGGCATTTTATATTTACCAAAGTATCGGCCATACTGGCCTCCATAAGGTCTATTAACTTGTTTGCGCTTTTGTGAGAACCATTATTATTTTTATCTTCCCTGTCAATTCTCTCTTGTACCAAAACGATCATTGCAAATGAGTTCTCCTACCATTGTTGTTGTCGGCAGCACTAATACGGACATGGTGATCAAAGCATCTCGTTTGCCACAGCCGGGAGAAACAATTTTAGGAGGAACATTTTTTATGAGTGCCGGTGGCAAGGGAGCCAACCAGGCTGTTGCGGCTGCAAGGCTCGGTGGCTCCGTTTTATTCATTGCAAAAACAGGCTATGATATTTTCGGGAAACAATCCATTGAGCTTTTTGAGCAAGAGGGCATAGACATTTCGGGAATCCAGAGGGATCATTACCAGCCATCGGGCGTGGCATTGATCACTGTTGACGATAAAGGCGAGAATTGTATTGTAGTCGCACCGGGCGCCAATGCTGCACTCAGCCCCGACGACATCGATCAAGCAAAAGAAAAGATTGAAAATGCTTCCCTGTTACTTACACAGCTAGAAACACCCATCGAAACAGTGGAATATGTTGCCAACATTGCGTCACCACGAAATATAAAATTTATTCTCAATCCTGCGCCGGCGGCAAAATTGAGTGATGAATTGTTGAAGAAAGTTTCTATTATCACTCCCAACCAGAAAGAGACTGAAATGCTTACCGGGATACAAGTGACGGATCAATCTTCGGCACAACATGCAGCAAATTTTCTGCATAACAAGGGCATCGAAACGGTGATTATCACTATGGGTTCCATGGGGGCCTTTGTATTTCACGAAAACAAGTATTCCGTTATAGCCGGTCACAAAGTAAATGTGGTGGACACGACTGCTGCCGGTGATGTGTTTAATGGAGCCCTAACTGTTGCCCTATCGGAAGGTATGACAATGGATGATGCAGTGGCCTTTGCCTGTAAGGCTGCAGCGATCTCTGTTACAAGATTAGGTGCACAGGCTTCAGCCCCCACCCGCGAGGAGGTCGAAAGTTTTGTTCACGCAAATGCAAAATGAAAAATGAAAAATATTTTTTTAATCGTTTTTACCTCTTTACACTTATTTGCTGGTGCGCAACCATTAAAAACCACAACATTAAGCAAACAGCAGCTAAAGGATAAGATCAAAGGCGGCTGGGCAGGCCAAACGATTGGTGTAACATTCGGCGGCCCTTATGAATTCAGGTACCAGGGGACATTCATCGGCGATTATCAATCATTAAAATGGTACGATGGATATTTAAAAAATACAATGATCAATAATCCCGGTTTATATGATGACCTTTATATGGATCTCACCTTTGTTGATGTCTTTGAAAAACATGGCCTTGATGCACCGCTCGATTCTTTTGCCAATGCATATGCTAATGCGGGCTATATGTTGTGGCATGCCAACCAGGCAGGACGTTATAACATTTTACATGGTATAAAAGCGCCAATGAGCGGGTACTGGAAAAATAATCCTCATGCAGACTGCATCGATTACCAGATAGAAAGTGATTTTGCAGGACTGATGAGTCCCGGAATGCCTAACACTGCTTCGGCGATCAGTGATAAGATCGGTCACATCATGAATTATGGAGATGGCTGGTATGGGGGTGTTTTTGTTGGAGCCATGTATTCACTCGCTTTTATTTCCAGTAACATTGATTATATCATTACCGCAGCACTAAAAACAATCCCAAAACAATCTGAATTTTATCAATCGATCAGTGATGTGATAGCCTGGCACAAAAAATATCCAAATGATTGGAAACAAACCTGGCTCGAAATACAAAAGAAATGGGCTAATGATATTGGTTGTCCTGAAGGGGTTTTTGTTCCTTTCAACATTGATGCGAAGGTAAATGCGGCGTATGTGGTGTTAGGTTTGCTATATGGAAAAAAAGATTTTACAAAAACGCTTGAAATAACAACACGATGCGGGCAGGATGCCGATTGTAATCCTTCTACAACGGGCGGAATATTGGGAACGATTCTCGGATATGACAAGATCCCGGCTTATTGGAAGTTGGGATTAAAAGAAGCAGAAAGTATCGATTTTAAATACACGACCATGAGTCTTGCGGCCGTCTATGAAATCGGGTTCCAACACGCACTGCAGAATATTGAGAGAAATGGCGGAAAGATCAGCGGTGAAAATATTGCGATCAAAGTTCAGGAACCGGTAACAGTAAAATTTGAAAAAAGTTTTGATGGCATTTACCCGATTGCAAAGATACCGGTCACATGGTCAACCAATAAAGACGAGATCAGTTTTGAATTTGAAGGAACAGGCTTCGTAGTAACTGGCGAAACGGCAAGATGGGGGAGTGAATCGAGCTATGTTTTCAATGCAGAATTATATGTAGATGATAAGTTAGTTGAATCACCCAAATTACCGGCGAGTTATACCACGCGACGTTATGAGTTGTGCTGGAAATATGACTTGCCAAAAGGAAAGCACAGTGTTCGGCTAAAAATATTAAATCCTTCAAAGGAAGAGGAGTTCAATTCATCAGACGCGCTCATTTATTCTGATCAATTGATCGATGGCATAAAAATGAATGAAGAGGCGGCAAAGAAAAGTTTTTAACAATTCGAATTCTCGGTGCCTCTCTGTGCTCTCTATGTCTCCGTGGTTATCACCACAGAGACACGGAGTACACGAAGGAACACAGAGGACAGATTTCACGTTTGACGTTTCGCAAAGCGTTGATGAAGAAAGTACCTATTAAGATGTCTTTTACGCAATAAAATTCTCCGCCATGTTCATCGTCCAAAACTATCCGCTTGCTGTTGTCTTCTGCATCATCACTATGCTTTGCTGGGGCTCATGGGCCAATACTCAAAAACTTGCCGGTAAAACCTGGCGATTTGAATTGTTCTATTGGGACTATGTTATTGGCATTCTTATCTTCTCACTCTTATCTGCACTTACTTTAGGCAGCCTTGGAACGGAAGGAAGAAGTTTTTTTGCCGACCTGCGACAAGCCGATTCATCAAATATTTTCAGCGCACTACTTGGTGGCTTTATCTTCAATGCAGCTAACATTCTTTTCTCTGCGGCCATTGCCATTGCCGGTATGGCCGTAGCATTTCCAATCGCGATTGGTCTCGCACTGGTGCTGGGCGTGATCGTAAATTATGCCGCTTCTCAAAAAGGTGACCCCGTCTTTTTATTTATTGGAGTCGCACTCGTTGCCGTCGCGATCATCATCAATGCAATCGCTTACAGGAAAGCGAGCACCGCCAACCAGCAAGTATCCACAAAAGGGATCATCATTTCGCTCATCGCCGGCGTATTAATGTCTTTCTTTTATCGCTTCATTGCAGCATCGATGGACCTTGAAAATTTTTCAAGTCCCGCGGCGGGTAAAATGACTCCTTATACTGCTGTATTTATTTTCTCTGTTGGAATTTTCCTCAGCAATTTTATTTTCAACACGATTCTTATGAAAAAACCTGTGCAAGGATCTCCAACGAGCTACCGGGAATATTTTAAGGGAAACTTTGGTGTTCACATGGTGGGGGTACTGGGTGGGTTGATTTGGGGACTTGGAAATTCTTTGAACCTCATTGCGGCGGGAAGGGCTGGCCCTGCTATCTCTTACGGTCTTGGACAGGGCGCCACTTTGATCGCTGCACTCTGGGGTGTTTTTATCTGGAAGGAATTTCAGCGAGCACCCAAAGGAACAAATGGTTTGATCACCGCCATGTTTGTTTTCTTCATCGTGGGCCTTGGCCTGCTCATTTATGCAGGCACCTAATCCATTTGACGAGGCTTTCCCGGGAGGCATGAAATATTTTTTTTGATAAAATGAACGTGCAGGTTTTTTAAGATAAATATATTGCTTCAGGCTATACTACTACCGTCATCGCCTGTTGTGTCACTCACTTGTACGTTCAATTCGCTATTCAACAAACTGGTGATCTCAATTTTTAAAACTCTCGGTAAATCTTAAAACCATG
>DASYSW010000614.1:0-4649 GCA_036002905.1 Chitinophagaceae bacterium | reverse complement strand
ACTCTTGCCTGCGATTTGAATATACGATGTCTGGTTTGGTTTGTTTGCTGCGTTACCATTATCCACTTTCTTATTCCGTACCGCGAAATAGACGATCGCGGCTACGATCAGGACAGCCAATACCACCCATAGCCAAACCGTGTTCGTTTTCTTTTTCGCCTCTACATGTATTTCAGCCATGATTAAATTTTTAGTTTACAAATCAATTGACGAGTAGTAAACACATAAATTATGCCCGTTGATGTATTGATGAGGTTGCTGAAACAAGAAGCGTTTGTCTGAGTAATTCAGTAGAAATAGTATGAAAAACTTTATTTAATTAGATCGAATAAATGTATGTGACTATAGGAAATTATCGGCTTCGCGATATGCTTTAATGACAGCCATCTCGCCATCTTTTCCGGGTGAGGCATTGCCATGTTCCATCCCCAGTACACCACGATAACCCTTGTTATAAAGATGTTTGAAGATATTCTTATAATTGACCTCACCAGTTGAGGGTTCATTGCGACCGGGATTATCACCGATCTGGAAATACGCGATCTCTTCCCAGTTCTTATTGATGTTCATGATAAGGTCGCCTTCATTGCGCTGCATATGGTAAATATCAAATAAAATTTTGCAGGATGGACTGCCTACGGCCTTGCAGATCATATAAGCCTGGTCGGAGTGACGCAGAAAAAGATCAGGATTATCGCTCAATGGCTCCAGCACCATGATCAGTCCCTGCTTTTCCAATATATCTGCGGCTTTTATCAGTGCATTAATGACATTGATTGTTTGATACTCATGCGACAATGTTCTTTCGAAATTACCCGGCACGACCGTTGCCCATTTTGCATGACAACGTTTGGCTACTTCAACGGCTTCAATACAATCTTTAATCATTCTATCGATCCATTCCTGTTTGCCGGTGGTAAGGGAGGTTTTCCAGTGCCAGTTATCGGAAGTGATCACAAAAACTCCCATCGTCATGCCCAGTTTTGCGAGCAGATCGCCGATTTTTTTTTGTTGCTCTACCGGTCTTTGCATCATGTTATTGTCCTCAATCGCACGAAAGCCATTGTCGTAAGCAAATTTTACCTGGTCGAGGAAATCGTTGCCCGCATTGTTTTTAAACATCCCTTCATGTGGAGCATAATTACAATGGAATGTATTTTCATTGGGTTTATATTGGTTGCGATTCTTTGCAGACAAAATAGTCGTAGCAAGGACACTACTTCCAGCAAGAGCTGCATTTTGAATAAAATCCTTCCGGTTCATAATGCTAGTTTGCAATCAATATACTTAAAATAACAAGAAACTGTCTTAAAAGGAGGTATCATCACGCCTCTTTGAAGATGGGTGGAAAGAGATCTGCCCTTTGAAAGACCAAAAATGGAATTATATCAAATCCTGCATGAGGACGATTACAATTCGAAAAAATCAAGAGCATTACAAACCGGAAAGGCAGACCGATTCATAGCGCGCAACATGGGAGTCCACCCTTGACATCACACCCCTTTTCTTAAGTGCATTCAATATTGCCTCAATTGTGTACTTGCATCTCAAATAGCCTTTGTCAAGGTGGATGCGCTTATAAATTCGGAAAATTCGGGTAAATTTTTCTGTATAGTCGGCAAGCATTTGTATTAGTGCGCGAGTGTCGAGATGTTCCATCCGGATCATAGCCTTAATGTTTTCCTTTCTTACATCGGGGCCGTATGAAACCAATACAATTTCTGTGCAAAATGAATTTCAGGGTTGTAAAGCCTAAAACACGGCCTGAAGTATGGAATTTATTCCACAAAACCTTCTAACCTTTGTGGCAGTTCCGCCAACTGCGGTTTTCTTGAGGATGACGGCTGGAGGTATTCGACCCAGTGGAAGTGTGATGTTTTAGGTTATGGACGGAATAAAAATTTTCAATTTTAAGTATCAAAGTCCTTTATGCAAGACGCGCCAATTATCGATGTCAATACTCTTGACGAATGGTTAACCACCGGTAAGGAAGTAACTGTTTTAGACATACGACCGAAAGACCAACGTGAAGAGTGGCAAATACCAGGAAGTCTTTATGCCGATGCTTACAAGCGATTAAGGCAAGGTGATTATTCCGTGATGGACGAGGTATCTCTGCCGGAAAACGTTCCGGTTGTTGCGGTGTGTGCAGCGGGCAATACAAGTAAGATCGCCGCAAGAGAGTTGCGGAAGAAAGGAATTGAAGCATACTCCCTGGAGCAGGGTATGAAGGGTTGGAGTCTTGCATGGAACAAGGCGACGATTTCTTTCGAAAGCTATCAAATCGTTCAGCTCCGGCGGACGGGAAAGGGATGTTTGTCCTATGTTATTGCTTCGAATGGTGAGGCGATTGCTATTGACGCTTCATTGCCGATCGAAGTGTATGAAAATATTTTACGCAAGAATAACTGGAAGCTAAAGTCTGTCATGGAAACTCATATCCATGCTGATCACTTATCAAGATCAAAGCAATTATCCGATTATTATAAGGTACCCCTACTACTTCCGGCTCCTAATAAAGTGACCTTCAGTCACGGTAAGATCGAACACGATCAACTGATCAGGCTGGGAAATATCTCTGTAGAAGCCATTGCTACGCCCGGACATACATTGGAAAGTGTTTGCTTTTTGGTGAATGATGAAGTTCTTTTTACCGGCGATACACTCTTTACTAATGCAGTGGGAAGACCGGATCTAAAAGCAAGCGAGGAGGAAACAAAAAACAGGACGGGTCTTTTATTTGACAGTTTGCACAAGTTAATGAAGTTGAATGATACAATCATTGTTCTTCCCGCGCATACAGGTTCGCCCATAGCATTTGATGAGAAACCGGTTGAAGCAACGCTTTCAGAAATAAAAAATAAAATTCCACTTCTGCAATTATCAAAGGAGGAGTTTGTAAAAACCATTCTTTCAAGATTGCCTGATACCCCGAATAATTATTTGGCAATAGTGGAAAGAAATTTATCCGGAGATATGTCTGATATAGATCCAATCGACCTCGAAGCCGGAGCCAACAGGTGTGCGGTGCCGTAATAAGATGCATTCAAGATGAGCGAGACCACAAAGCAGCCATTCGACTTTTCAGGGTCCGTGGCAACGAACTATGACCAATATATGGGGCCAATGTTTTTTGAGCCTTACGCACTTGAAGTTTCAAAACTTGTCGATACTTCGTCTGTGCAAACAGCTCTGGAACTTGCTGCAGGTACAGGTCGTGTTACAAAACATCTGCGATCCGTGCTTTCGCCAGGAGCAAAATTGATCGCCTCTGACATAAGTCCCCATATGCTTGCATTTGCGAAAGAAAAATTGAAAGGATTAAATGTTGATTGGCAATTAGTGGACGCACAGCGCCTTCCTTTTGCAGATAACAGTATTGACCTTGTTGTTTGTTTTTTCGGTTTGATGTTCGTGCCCGATAAACTGAAAGCATGTTCTGAAGTTCATCGTGTTCTTCGTAAAGGAGGAATGTTTGTGATCACAACCTGGGATAAACTTGAAACCATCGGAAGCTCTTCGGTATATCGGATGATCGCAGAGAAATACCTGCCACAACCTTTGCCTGAATCTTATGACCTTCCGTCCTCAATGCATGATGAGTTTGTGGTAAGGGAGTTGTTGAAGGTTGCAGGCTTTCCCGATATTGTTGTCAAAAAATTAAAGAAAGATACTCAGTGCCCGTCCGCAAAAGATGCTGCGGAAGCATTTACGAAAGCAGGCGCTTTGTCCAATGAAATTGCAAGGCTTAATCCGGCATGGGTCGATGAGATCAAATTTTTAGTTGAACAAGAATTAGGAAAGCGCTATGGTGATGCGCCGATGATCGCGCCAATGAGTGCTTTGATCGGCCAGGCATGGAAGTGATCGCATTGTCGTTACTTGCGCCCGAAAAAAAAATCAAATGAACCAGGTTCGATTAGGATTAAAGGAAAATTGGAAGCAATTCACGTTGCTTGTTATCATCAACGCTTTTGTTGGTGGCATGGTCGGCATGGAGCGATCGATCCTGCCCAAGATAGCGGATGCCGAGTTTCACGTGGCCGCTAAAACAGCCATTCTTTCTTTTATTATCGTATTCGGTATTGTGAAAGCGATCACTAACTACTTCACGGGTACATTGGCCAATGAATTTGGCAGAAAAAAATTGCTTGTGCTGGGCTGGTTAATGGGTATCCCCGTTCCATTTATTTTGATGTACGCACCCAGCTGGAATTGGATGGTTGCTGCGAATATTTTACTTGGGATCAACCAGGGATTGACCTGGTCAAGCACCGTGGTGATGAAGATTGATCTTGTTGGTGAAAAACAAAGAGGGCTTGCAATGGGATTAAATGAGTTTGCAGGTTACGTCTCCCTTTCAGCCGTCGCCTTTCTTACGGGATGGATTGCTGGCAAATATGGGCTGCGTCCTTATCCATTTTATGTAGGCGTAGGTACTTCCTTTTTAGGATTGTTCTGCAGTTGGTTATTAGTGAAAGATACCAAACACCATGTGGCGCGTGAAGCCACTTCATCTAATATTCCACTGCTGAAGAATATTTTTTGGGAGACAACGTGGAAGAATAAAAACCTCGGCTCAGTAACGCAAGCCGGTTTGATAAATAATTTAAACGATGGAATGGCCTGGGGAATTTTCCCGATCCTTC
>DASYSW010000613.1:0-3369 GCA_036002905.1 Chitinophagaceae bacterium | reverse complement strand
CAGCTACCTTGGCTTCCGTCGGTATGCTGCCACCGTCTCCTTCGTTCAACATTTCGAGTACCTCAATAGATTTCATTGGGCAGAAATACATTATCATGCGGCCATAACTCATTTCAAGCCGCACGGGGGACAGATTCGCCTTAACGGTTTGGCCATGCGTCATTTTTTCTTCTCGCATTCTCTGCTGCAACACATTTGATTGTGAATAAGCCGTAATACCAACCGGTGTAGACCTCGTTCCCATAGGTGTGTCTGCACTCCTCTTCCCCCCAAAAAGGGATTCAAAAACACTTTTCATAGTGCTAAGTTTTTTGAGTTTGAAAAAAATTGTTTCAGGCTATTTTCCTCTTGGATACCTCAATATTTTTGCTACCATTATCATACCAGCTTCTTTCGTAAAAACAGAAGGGGTATTGGCTTAGTTAATTTAACGGGTCTTTATTTCCATCCAGGCCCGGAGCCGCGCAACGGAACAGGCCAATTCGTAAATTCACAATTCGGTAATTCCTTTATGGCAGACAAGCAACCAAAAAAAACCAGCGGGTTTAAGAAATTCCTGAGATGGCTATTGGTCATTTGCATACTGGCAGGAGCCTTTGCCTTTTGGTGGAAATACTATTTCGTGTTTGGGGAGGGGGTCAAATCGGGGGAATTAAATTATGTAGTTAAGAAAGGTAACCTTTTCAAAACCTATGAAGGTAAGCTGATCCAGGCAGGCTTTCGATCAAAAACAGCAGGAAGCATACAATCTTATGAGTTTGAGTTTTCCGTGACGGACGACAGCATCGCCAATATACTCATGAACAACGGCGGCAATCATTTTGACCTTCATTATAAAGAATATAAAGGGGCTCTTCCCTGGCGAGGTTATAGTCCGTTTATAGTGGATAAAATTATTTCGATGAAGCCTGAGGCGAAATGATGTCCAGGGCAGACCAACCTTTTAGAAGATTACAAGATCACCGTTAGCAATTAGAGATGAAATGCACACCAGTCTTTTGTTGGCTTCTCTTATCGGTACTTTTGACAAATATCGCAAATGCACAATCCGTTCAGGAAAGAATGACTCAAAAACATCCCACGTGCACCGATGTCTTCTTAAATGCAATGAATATTATGCCGGAATTGTACCGGCATAAATATTTTGATTCACTCCACACCGCGCTTACAATCTGGAAAACATCCTGCGGTAATATCCCGGAAGTCGGGTGCACTGTCTTACTGCTTTCAATTGAAGAATCAACGTTCGATGAGAGGAGGATGGACAGCTCAACAATTGACCTGCTGGTAAACTATGCATATTCATTCCGACACAGGAACGCACCTAATACACCCGTGGGAGAAAGATCATTTTTCACATTTATTTCAACCTGGGCCAGCCTATTGCCAAAAGAAAATCATCTTGATAACAACGAAAAATTCATTTGCCGGGTATTTTTCGGTGAAATAGATAATCCCGTGAAGGAAATAAGGAACAATAGATTGATGTACTCTTCATTTGCCAATATTTTACATGAAAATGAGACGGCACAACGAAGCGGGTTTCGAACAAACTACGCATTTCTCGGGGGCATTTGGATACCCATAGGAGACCTTTCGCTGTTGGGTAATCATCCTTCGTTCGGCTTCCAGTTTGGGGCGAGAGACAACAGCAATCAACTTGACCTGACTCTGCAATTCCGTTTTTCAAAAGCTGCTAACACGTACACAATTAAGCGCAACAATGGATATTATGATCTGAATAATTACTTCGGTGGTTATGTTGGGCTTGATTACACCTATTACCTCGTAAATAAATTAAATTTTGACCTGGGTTTGCTCGGCGGTATAGGCTACGACGGATTTGACATTACAAGTGAAAACTACAACTATGACGATTTGAAACCGTTGTCGATCGGATCATTCAACGCTAATGGTGGTTTTAAGCTTAACTATTATTTGACCACTTCATTTTATATTGGATTGCAAGCGCGGTATAACTTTATTAATTATGTCAACCATGGCGGATCGAGCATGGCCGGTGATGCATTTTCAATAGACCTCATCATAGGGGGAAATAAAAAAGTAAACAGGTAAGAAAGCCAGCGATAAACCGAGATAATAATCTAAAACGTATTTTAATCATAATCTGAGATCGTATGTTACAAGAAAAACTAAGCCGGGAAGATCTGTTGCAGGCTGCACTTAATCATGAAACAGTTACAACCGTCGATATTAAGAAAGTTGTCATTCCGAAAGGAATGGGAGCCGGCAAACATTTCCATCCCTGTCCGGTTGTTGGCTACATTGTGTCGGGAAGAGTTTTGTTTGAGATTGAAGGGGAAGATAAGAAGATATTGACCGCGGGCGAAGCTTTTTATGAGCCAAAAAACAAAACCATTTTACATTTCGACAATGCCTCAACAGAAGAGCCCCTCATTTTTATTGCATTTTATTTGAAAGAAGCAGAGGAAGAGTTGATCAAAATGTTAGACTAATCTTTGAGTAATTGCGTTGGAAGGAAACAAAGGAGCCGCCCCAAAAAAAAATTTCTAACCACATAGCACCGCCCCTCACTGAGCAGTTGGATATCCCTTGTTGATCCAGTCAATCTTAATATTATGAGGCAAATCGAGAAGCTTGTAGTTGGTGAACTTCATCTCCTTCAATAACTGAATGGCCGGTCTCACATTTGGACAATGCTCGTAAGGACAACACCCACAATAGATAATTATACTTGTGTCCTTTGGAAGGTTGTCCAACTCCTGTTTGAACTTTTTCATATTCTCCTCCTCCTTGATCATACCCATGTCCCTGGAATGTGGAATGATAGCGCCGGGGCCAATGCTGAATATCACCGGAATCTCCTTATTGTCTTTTAAAGTCGTCGCCAGATCCGAAGGTTGGAGCAATTGATCGTTTGTCCAGTTGTTAGTAGTTTGAGCGAATGCGCTTTGCCAATCAAATAAGCCGGATACGATTAAAATAAATGCAAGTGATATTGTTTTCATTTACGAAAAATTTGAGTGTAAAAATAAAATAAACAATGTTTATTGCCAGTTTCTAAACCGGCCAGTGAAGTTTGACAAATTTAAAGCTGCTGTTTAGTAGTTTCTTCCCACAAATGCCCGTCTTAATAAGGCCATAATTAATGTAAATACGACTGAACCGATGATCGCCCACAAGACCGGAAAAGGTTTGTGGTCGATGGTGATTTCAAAAAGCTTCGGCAAACCCATTTTACCGGCTATCCATAAGCCAATATAGGCGCCGATAAAACCAACAACGATAGACACCAGGCATCCACCCAGGTTGTATCCGGCCAATGATTGGCCAATCCCACCGCATATTGCGGCAATGAGTAAAAGAACCAATAGTCCTATAAGAGTC
>DASYSW010000612.1:0-2012 GCA_036002905.1 Chitinophagaceae bacterium | reverse complement strand
TCAAAATGGTGTTTTCAGTGAAATCCTAATCTGTGAGCCCTTTAAATTATAAACTAAGTAAGTATTTATTGAGGAACGCTATGTAAAGCAACCCTGTTTCCTTCTGTATCTATAAATACTGCCATATAGCCATACTCAGGTGATATCTGGGTTTTTGGAACAACGATCTTACCACCTGCTCCCTCTATTTTATCGAGAACATTTTGCACATCCGGGTTGGCATTCAAATACACTAAAGTTCCATCGGTCGCCGATGGCTTATAAAAACCTTCCGCCTTTGAAAGTGCTCCGCCAATTCCATTCATCATGTCTTCAACCGGGAACATTCTCATTTGAAAATTTGGCGTCTCAAGGGGGATCATCTGAATATTGAAAATGGTCTCATAAAATTTCTGAGCCCGGTTAAGGTCGACCGCCGGAATTTCAAACCAGCTGATTGCGTTTTTAAATGCCATAGCAGTTAAGTTTTAGTTTGTGATATTTATTAATTCTTTTTGCGACGATATTCCAGGTCATATTCAGTGTTCCAGGTGGCACCATTGTCTTTTGAGATCTCTCCAAACTGTCTCACTTTATTTGTATCTAAATTGTAAAAGGTCAACCTTCGAATCGCGACAGTGTCCTTATTCAGCTGAAAGGGTTTTGTAAGAAAGATCATTTTATTATTCTCAAAATGGCCTTCTAAAAATTCGGTGGTTCCTCCGACATTGTCAACCCAGGTTTGCTGCCATTGTCTTGTCGCGTTATTATAGGTATTAAAACTTTTTCCCGCATAATAAACGCCCTGGCTGACATTGGCGCTTTTCCAATTTTCAAGGATGATGCAACTATCAAGTATCAGCTCGATCTTGCTATCGCCGGCCTTCTTGCCATTTTTCGCATATACATCCCATTCACCGATCCAAAAATCAAATTGCCTGTAAACAGGATCAGTTGTACAGGGAGTTTTTTGCCCCACTGCCTGTAAAACCATAATCGTAGTGAGAACGAATAGCAGGCCTCTTTTCATAATTTTTTCTGCAAAGACAAAAAAGATTACCGCCCCGCTGATTCACTTATCAATTCATTTAACCATACAACATTCGCAAAAGCGGTTTCTGCAATAGAGCCTTATTTCACCGCCTTCTTCAAAGCCTCGACCGTTTTCTTTTCACTGCCGGCAAAAATCTTATCGTCAATGATCACCACGGGGCGCTTTAAGAAGGTGTACTCTTCCAAAATGTACTTGCGGAAATCTCTTTCTTCCAGTTTTTTATACTTCAATCCAAGTTCTTTATACTTTAAAGCCCTGCGACTAAATAAAGCTTCATAGCTGCCAATCATTTTTTTCATTGTGTCGAGCTGTGCGGGCGTAATTTTTTCAAATTTTATATCCTGCATTTCGAATTCCTTGTCAGTAATGCCGGTGTCCTTAATGATGGCCTGCGACGTGGTACAATTGGCCATGTGGTAGATCTTCTTCACAAAATTTCTTACAAAGAAACGGATTTAATGATGAGAACCGGTGAGAACCGGATAGCTATCGGGTACCGGCGATGAACGCGGTGCAATCCTGAAAGGTATCTTGTCAATCCTACCTTGTCAGCTAAATTGTCGCGCAGATTTCACAGAAAAGCGCAGAATGCTTTAATTATCTGCATAATCAGCGGTATTTGCGGGATGACACGACTTTTTAACGTCATTCTCCTAAATCTCTTTTCCTTTTCCGTAAACCTTCATCGGCATATTTTGTTATTTTTGCACATTCGCTGTTTGTGTGATAAAGGCGAATAAAAAAAGTGAAATAATATGATCAAAACTGGTAATCCGATTATTAGTATTTACACCGAGATGACCCCCAACCCCGAGACCATGAAATTTGTGGCCAACAAGCTGTTATACCCAGGCAAAAGCATTGATTTTCCGGATGCGGGCACTGCTGGTCCGTCGCCGCTTGCGTCTGAGCTATTTGGGTTTCCCTTCATAAAAGCTGTTTTTATCGCGAGCAATTTTGTTACCCTAACAAAGACTCC
>DASYSW010000611.1:0-3121 GCA_036002905.1 Chitinophagaceae bacterium | reverse complement strand
CATGAACGGAATGATGCAGGGTGAGCGAAAGGGGCGTTTCTTCAGGCGGGAAAACTAAAAAGGCTTGAGGTGCAAGGTCTGAAGTTTAAGATTGTCCTTAACCAGTCTCTCAATCGCCGGGCGAGGGATATATTCATCAGTGATCAATGAATAAACTTTTAAAAACTTAAATTTGTGAATGACCTTTTACAGGAACTTCACTTACTGGATCGACAAAAGAAGGTGGAAATATATTTTTCTTCTTGCAACATTAGAACTTTCAGGAAAGTAAGGTTTCCCAGCCGTAGTGAAACAGCCAAATTAGCTGGCTGCATGAAATCAAAAATCTAAAATCTCAAATCCAAAATAAACTATGCCTTACTATTATAAATTAGGTAACGTTCCTCATAAACGTCATACGCAGTTTCGCAAGCCCGATGGGAAACTTTTTTCCGAGCAGTTATTTTCGACAGAGGGCTTTTCAAATGATTACTCGTTGATGTATCACTACCATCCTCCCACGCAGATTATTAAAACGGAACCACAGTTGAATGTAGCACCGGGTATAGCCGAGGAAAAAATGCTCAAGCACCGAAGTTTTGAGGGGTTTAAGATAAAACCGGAAAAAGATTTTTTACAGAGCCGAAAGGCCGTGCTCGTAAATAACGATTGTCATCTTGTACTGGCTGCGCCACAGGAGAGCATGACTGGTTATTTTTATAAGAACACCGACGCCGATGAACTGATCTTTGTGCACGAAGGAAAAGGGATGCTTAGAACAATGTATGGTGAACTACCTTTTGATTACGGCGATTACCTCATTATCCCCCGCGGAACTATTTACCAAATCGAATTTGCCAACGCTCATAACAGGTTATTCATCGTTGAATCATTTAGCCCGATACGTTTTCCAAAAAAATATTTGAGCAAATACGGGCAATTGCTTGAGCATTCGCCATACTGTGAAAGAGATATTCGTCCGCCACAAAATTTGCCCAGTTATGATGAAAAGGGTGATTTTCTGATCAAGGCAAAAAAGAAAGGCGTCTTGTATGGCTTGCATTACGGCACGCATCCGTTTGATATCGTGGGATGGGACGGATATTGTTATCCCTTTGCTTTTTCTATACACGATTTTGAACCGATCACGGGCCGTGTGCACCAGCCTCCACCAGTTCATCAAACATTTGAAGCAAATAATTTTGTGGTTTGTTCATTCTGTCCGCGCTTATTTGATTACCATCCGCAGGCAGTTCCGGCTCCGTATAATCACAGCAACATCGACAGCGACGAAGTGATCTATTATGTTGATGGAGAGTTTATGAGCCGCAAAAATGTAACGAGAGGAATGATCACATTACACCCGGCGGGCATCCCGCACGGGCCTCACCCCGGGGCCGTAGAAAAAAGTATTGGTGCTAAAGAAACAAAAGAACTGGCGGTGATGGTAGATACTTTTCATCCTCTCATGCTGACAAAAGAAGCGTTAGAAATAGAGAACCAGGATTATGTTATGAGTTGGGCGGAATAGTGATTGGTGAGTGGTGAATGGTAAGAGGTAAGTGGTAAGTGGTAAGTGGGTAAGTGGAAAGCCGTTGGTTGTAAGTGTTGAGCTATGATTAGCAACCGGCTGTAGCCCGTTGAAAGAATTTGGATTGTTTTGTGAACCCTGCAGGGGTTCAATGCGGCTGAATAGAATTACCGAATGCACAAGAGTGCGACGCAACGGAAGTTGAATAGTGAAAGGAAGCTGGTAACAGAAAAATTAATGCTAAGTCATCAATGGTGAATGGTAAGGTGGAAATGAGTAATGAGTAATGAGTAGTCAGTGATGAGTCCTGAATAATTAATAATTAAGTCAGCGCATCCGCTTTCCGGCCATCGCTATATAATCTTTTCTCTTCGCCGGAGTGATTGCTCTCCTTCTTCTTTGCGACAATGATCAGCCGGGGAGTTTTCCTTACATCATAGGGATGTAAATTATGATCCCCAAAGACTTCCAGCACCTGCATGTTTTGGAAAGAAAGCATGTCTGTAAAATCCCCGAGAGAAAACTTTGCTACTTTTTCGGTGTGTTCCTCAGGTGTCACCAATGAGGGATCGTTGATTGCGATTTTTTTATAAAAATGTGTTTCATCATCCCAACGGCGGATGTGGTACGACGTGCCTAGAACATTCTTCACTTCATTATGTACTAAATGATCTTCTACATAATGCGCATTCAGGTAATCCATCACAAAAATTCCACCTGGCTTTAAACTTGTCGCGATGGTTCGCATGGCATCATCATGTTCACGTCTTGTTGCGAAGTAGCCGAAGCTGGTAAAAAAATTAAAGGCATAGTCGAAATAATTTACCCAAAAAGGATAACGCATGTCATGCTGATAAAAACTTAGGTTCTCTCCCAACGAGTCCTTTCGGACAAATTGCTTTGCATAGTCAATGCTTTCAAAAGAAAGGTCAAACCCTGTTACATCAAATCCCATTTTTGCGAGTATGCAACTGTGACGACCCCTTCCACACGCTACGTCAACAACCCTGCTGCGGGGTAAGGGTTGTAAAAAATCTACCAGCTTTTCGATAAATTCCTCTGCCTCCTTTTCGTCACGCTCAAAGTACAGCCTGTGATAAAATGGAGAACTAAACCAATCCCTGAACCATTCCTTTTTTACAACCTGCGCCATTATATATTTTTCGTTAACAAATATCAATGATTTTTAACTGATCAACTTTTGATTATGAGGCGAAAAATTTATTTCTTAATCAAGCCATAAACCCTTTTCTATTCTTATTTTTGTTGCCCCGATTAATCGAATATAATCATTAACCTTTGAACTATTTGTCGTGGCATTGATCAAAAGTATTTCAGGGATCAGAGGGACGATAGGAGGAACACCAGGAACAAGTCTTACCCCTGTTGATATTGTAAAGTATACAGCAGCATTTGGGAGCATTATCCAACAACAGCACAAGGATAAATTTACCTCGACAAAAATTGTGATAGGTCGCGATGGTCGTATGAGCGGAAAAATGGTCCGCGATTTTGTTTGTAATACCCTCATTGCGCTGGGTATTGATGTAATTGATCTTGGATTATCAACTACACCCACCGTTGAGATCGCCGTGAAAATGGAAAAGGCTG
>DASYSW010000610.1:0-4481 GCA_036002905.1 Chitinophagaceae bacterium | reverse complement strand
TAGGAGGTTTGACAGGGTCCTTTGCCTTTATAAAAATGCTACTGGGAAATCTTAAAATAAATTCTTTTAACAGGTATCTTCTGATTTGGATCAGCGAGGTTCTTGCCTTACCATCCCTGGCTTTCCCGGGATCGGTCAACTCTTTAATAAAACGCAATGTACTCCTGGTCATCCATTCAATAGATCCGTATTTATGATTGGCGTAGAATTCTCTCTGCAGGGAATACCCGACCGATTCCATAAGGCCAGATAATTCGTCGGAAGTCAGTCTTCTTACATGGCCTTCGTCTTCAAAAAAAAGCCTGTTACCCACCTTCTCGTTAAAACCGTCTGTCCTGAGTGTCGCAATGTAATATTCGAAGCTATCCCTGTTGCCACAAGGCAGAATGTGAAACATGGAGGAACCGGGTAAAAGATAATCACTCATCTCCTCGATGCATCTTTCGATATCATAGACATGCTCAAGGACATGATGGGTAAAAAGAAAATTAAATTTTTTTGTATTCTTCACTTCATCATTCGATACAAAAAAATTGCATTCGCTGAATTTACTTTTTGCATTGTTAACAGATACTTCAGAAATATCACAACCGCTTACCTCCCATTTGGGCAAGGCCTGCTTCAACACGTCCGTAAAAATTCCATTTCCACAACCAAAATCAAGTGCCGCCCCATACTCTGGCAAGGGTAAGCTTCTGATCAGTTTAAAGATTCTTTCTTTTTTATCCAGAGGCCACTCGTGCATGTAATGGTTGGAATACCTGTTCTCGTAAAATTCTATTGATGCCCTTTTATTATAAAGATTTGCGGTCTCCATAAATTTGATGATCCATTTAAGTTGATAGAATTATTTGTTTTAGCCAGTTATCCAATTTCAATGTTTCAATATTTGTTTCAATGTGAATTTCCTTCTTAATGAAGCCGACCAGATCTTGTTCATCAATATTCTCGTCAATAATTAAAATTGATTCCGGTGAGAAAAATTGTTCAAAATGAACATTTTTATTGGTTGTAATTAGTTTTTTTTTTGCGCCGATCGTTTCAATGGTTCGGATGCTTATTCCCGCCTGGTTGGAGATGGGGATGTCAAGTACAGTTGAAGAGGCCGCCAAGAGTTGCGCGTACTTTTTCGGGCCAACCCGCCTCGTATATATCAGCTTAAAGTTAACACGCCGGCGAGAAAACCATAACCTGACCAAAGTCTTGAACGGGGTATATAAATGCACATACACAGACAGGTTATTCTTTTTTGCAAGTTGGAATATTCTATTTGTAAGATCATGTCGCCAGTGTGAATACCCGGCTACCGATAGTAAATCATACTGTTTCTGTTTCGCAGCTATGTTATTTTCTTCGTAAAACAATTGCAAATACTTCAATCCCGGATAAACAGATGCATCCGTTCTGTCAAAAGTGTATACTTTATCAAACAAGGAGGTCAGATGCAAATATTTGCAATTATTTAAAGAATCCCATTGATACATGACTGAGGCCCGGCATCGGCTCATTTGGTCCTGTAAGATATCGTATTCAATATCTTCTCCTTTTATCTGAAACAATAGATCAAGCGTGACATGTTTGATCTTACTGAAACGGTCGGCATAATATTCCGAAGCCTGCTTTTTTTTATCGCGTCCGGAAACTCGACTTAGCCATGATTCTCTAAATGCAGGAATGAAGTAAACGACAGCACCGTTTTGGCGGAGGCATTGTTGGATGGACAGATGATAGTGATGAAATACAGGGCAAATAAATAAGATCTTTTTATTTGCAACAACTTCTGCCAGGCTCATCTCATTAATCCTTTAGCCATAATTTCTTTTACTGATTGCTCGTACTTGTCTTCTGTAACTTCCTGCCGTTGCACCCACTCTACAAACTTTTTAATCCCTGTATCAAAAGATATTTCCGGTTCATAACCAAGGGCCGATCTGATCTTTTCCAGGTCCGCACAATTGTGCCGGATATCGCCGACCCGGTATCTATTACTTATTTTTAAATCAATCTCCTTCCCAAAACATGCGCACATTAATCTTGCCACATCGATAATTTTAGTCGGAACACCGCTTCCCACATTAAAAACCTCGTAATCTGCGTCGGCTTTTTCAAGGCTTAGAATAATAGACTTTATTACATCAGTTATATACACAAAATCCCGGGTTTCATTCCCGTCCTCATAAATATCCAACGGGTTTGCATTCATGATCCGGTTCGAAAACACTGCCAAAAGACCAGTATACGGGTTGGCCAGCGACTGCCCCGGTCCATAAACGTTTTGAAAACGCAAAGCCACTGAGGGTACTTTCAACTGTTTACCTATTAATAATACCATCTGCTCCTGGGCAAGTTTAGTAAGACCATACACGGAAGACGGGTGAAGTTTTGAAATTTCATCGGTAGGGAGACTTTCCATGACTTCTTCCGTATCGGGCGACAGCAAATCAAAAATGCCCTGCCGCATATCTGAATCTTTCCTGCTCTCGGGATATTGTACACCAAGTGTTTTACTCTTGTATTTCCCCTCTCCATAAATTGCCCTTGAAGACGCGACGATTATCTTTTTTATGCTATGCGAATGGTTTACGATCACATCGAGCAGTGAAGCGGTACCCTGGACATTTACACGATAGTAGCGTTCGATCTCATACATTGACTGCCCCGTTCCTGTTTCTGCCGCCAAATGGACAATTGCATCTGCCCCATCCATCGCAGTGATCAGATTAGCCCTGTTGCACACATCTCCTTCTATAAAATTGCACTTGTCTTTTATTTTGTAAAATAAAAATGAGTTTTCCCAAACAGGATGAATCTGGGGTTGCAGGTTATCCAATACGGTGACTTGATGCCCCAACTCAAATAGTTTTTCACACAGATAACTGCCAATGAAACCAGCTCCCCCGGTAATGAGGACTTTCATAGTTTGCCTTTCGATTTTTTATTTTTTGACAATGAAATAAACCAGGAAACAATGTTCGTGGTTCTGCAGTTGAATTGATCTTTAGGCAGCATACAAAACTACTTTAACTATAGTAACAGGAATTCTTTCCGAGAAACCGAATGCAAATGTGAAAGGTCCTTATCATTGCAAGAAAGTAATATCCTTTATTCTTTTGGAAATATCTTCTTTTCTTTTTGCCGCAATGACATTATATAAGTGTGAATCTTCGCCTCTTTTTAACAATTTCAAAGAATTGTTGTTGTAATTATAATCATATACACTGTACCCGTATTGAGTAAGCTTATCAAAGATCATAACTATTGAGAATCCAAAATTTTTCGAGATTTCTTCGGAATATTCAAGCATGAGTACGGGAGCGTCTTCGGACATTAGGACAGTCGAGCCTTTTAGCACATTAAATTCCCATCCCTCCGTGTCAATTTTAATAAACCCTATATCCCGTATCGAGAGACCTCTCCCATTTATAAAATCATCCAGGGTAATTGTTTCAATGGTTTCTTTTCTAAAATGATGGCCCGTATTGTTCGATTCCCCTCCCAATGAATTCCAGGCATCAAATCCATCAAGTGAAATCGTGATCTCTGAAGCGCCCGTTTTATCTGAAATAGCCTTATTGATCATTTGCACATTCGATGCACTGTTCATATCAATATTTTCCTTAAGCCTTTTGTAGATGTACTCAACTGGCTCACAGGCAAAAACAGAGCCCTTATTACCGGATAGCTTTGAGGCAATCAATGTGTGAACTCCAATGTTGGCACCCACATCAATCACCTTATCGTTCGGTTTTATAAACCTTCTCATAAATACAATTTCGGCCTCTTCAAAGCCTCCGAGCCAAACCGCGCGGCTGAACATGCTATCCGTATAGAGTTTCAGTTTTATGTTCTCTTCCAGGTCGAGAAAAAAAAATTGCTTATCCTTTGAAAATTTTCGCCATCTATACATTTCAATTTTGTATCGAATGGCATTCAACAACGTTCCCTTTCGCAAGTGATAAAAAAATCGTTTTAACATATTTACGGTATAAAATTATTCCTGCACATCTTCTTTTTTCCATGTTCCCGCATCAAAATCAAACCTTTTAATGACCCTGGCTGGAGCTCCTGCCGCAACACAGTAGTCGGGAACATCATGAAGCACCACACTATTTGCTCCTATTACTGAATTTTTTCCAACTTTGGCGCCCAAAATTATCGCATTCCTTCCTATCCATGCGCCGCGTTCTATGATTACTTCCTTTTTTTCTTCTATTCCCTGTTCAACAATAGGAATATCCGTTCTGGCATATTCATGAGTATTGTCAGCAATGTATACGCCATCAGCAATCAAAACAGATTCTTTGATGATGACCTTGTTTATCGCCGTTATCTGATTAAAATTTCCGATCGTAGTGTTATCCCCGATTTCGAGTATGGGGCTTTTGTTACTCCCGTTGTAAACTTCAAGCCAAACACCTGAGTGAACAAAAACCTTTCTGCCAATGCTAATATGGGCATGTCCGTTTATCCTGATTGCATTG
>DASYSW010000609.1:0-10171 GCA_036002905.1 Chitinophagaceae bacterium | reverse complement strand
AAAATGGATAACCGATATTCGCGAAGGCAGAAGAGAAGACAAATATGGCTGGATGTGGAGGGTCTAGAGGGACCCCATATAACGGTCGGGACTTCATAAAAAATCTAAAATCCAAAATCTAAAATCTGAGATCTTTCCCCTACCTTTGCCCGCCCGTTCCGAACCCTAACTAGGTAGAATTCAAATTGCGGGAAGGTTCGGGCGGGACGTCATAAACTAAAATTAAAAGGTCGAATGCCTACAATTCAACAATTAGTACGTAAAGGAAGAGATATCATAAGAGCAAAAAGTAAGTCAAGGGCGTTGGATAGCTGTCCTCAGCGCCGTGGGGTTTGCACCCGTGTTTATACTACTACTCCAAAGAAGCCTAACTCGGCCTTGCGTAAAGTGGCCAAAGTTCGTTTAACTAATAAAGTAGAAGTTATCGCTTATATTCCGGGTGAAGGACATAACCTCCAGGAACACTCTATCGTTTTGATTCGCGGAGGTCGTGTGAAGGATCTTCCTGGTGTTCGTTATCATATTGTTCGTGGATCATTGGATACTGCAGGTGTAAAAGACCGCAAGCAAAGTCGCTCCAAATACGGAACAAAAAGAGAAAAAGCGGGAGCTAAAAAATAATCACAGATTCCGCGGATTTTAAATTGATATCGCGGATCCATAAATAAAAAAAATAAAAAATAATCCGCGCAATCAGCGGTAAATTAATCAGCGATGCGTAAAGCACAAGCAAAAAAACTTCCCCTGGCACCAGACCCAAGGTATAATGACAAACTTGTTACCCGTTTCGTGAATAATATCATGTGGCAGGGTAAAAAGAGTACTGCTTATGATATTTTCTATGATGCAGTAGAAAAAGTGGCTAAGCAAACAGGTGAAGATGGATACGAAGTTTGGAAAAAAGCATTAGTCAATGTAACGCCTGCTGTTGAGGTTCGCAGTCGCCGAATTGGGGGAGCTACGTTCCAAATACCTTCTGAAGTTCGTGCAGACAGAAAGATTTCATTAAGCATGAAATGGTTGATCCGTTACAGCCGTGAAAGAAATGGACGCAGCATGGCGGATAAACTTGCGAACGAAATTGTTGCAGCAAGCAAGGGTGAAGGAGCCGCATTCAAGAAAAAAGAAGATACACACCGTATGGCAGAAGCCAATAAGGCATTTGCTCATTTCAGGATATAAACTTACAAGAACATGAATCCTCTAAGCCATTCCAATTTGGGGATGGCTTTTTTGTTTGGCGGAATAAAAAAAGCCGCCAGTATAGCGGCTTAAAATTTTTTAGAATAAAATCATTTTCACATTCCGCCCGAGGAAGGTCTTCCATTATCTTCTGAAGAAGACTCTGTTGAGGTAGTAGAGGTTTCCCAGGTCTTTGGTTCTTCCATCGGAGGCGGCGGCGGTGGCGGCGGTGGCGGGGCTAGTTTGGGAGCTGCTTTCTTTGCGATCACTTTTTTAAGGACAGCCTTCTTGATGGCTTTTTTAACAATAGCCCTCTTGATAGCTTTTTTAACAATAGCCTTCTTAATAGCTTTTTTAGCGACGGCTCTCTTAATCGCTTTTTTTGCAATCTTCTTCTTCACAATTTTCTTAACAGCTTTTCTAGCTATTTTTTTCCTGATAGCTTTTTTAGCTACTGCCTTCCTAATCGCTTTTCTTGGCGCAGCCTTCTTTTTGGATTTCTTTTTTGCTGCCATACAATAACGGGTTTTGGTAATTTTTGTTTAGAGATGAAATTTGCTGTAAGCAAGTTCAAGTTACAAACAATGAAATGTAATAACAAAATTTACACAATGTTTTCTTATAAATTTTATAAGTAGTATGGAAAGAAATTGATGAAGCATCTGCTGATGCAAACCAAATAAATGAAAATTGTCAGCAGTTTTGTTATTTCAATACTGATTGCTTCCTGCAATAGAATCTCTTCAAACAGAAACGAACATTTCATAAGCCTCCGGTTGGCTTCCTCCAATTATAAAACGATTGGTGAGATTGCTCTTCCGTGGGGGTATAAGAGAGTAGTTGAAGAGAGGAATTCGTTTGGAAACTGGCTTCGAACAATCAACCTCAAGCAGGATCCAAGGATATATTTATTCAACGGCAGATTGAGGGATGATCAATCAACCCATTTTGCTGTGCTGGATATCCCCGTTGGCACTAAAAATCTTCAGCAATGCGCCGATGCTATTATGCGATTAAGGGCAGAGTATTTTTTTAGCTGCGATAAGATCGATTCAATTTGTTTCAAATCTACGGATGGTACCGAGCTCTCCTTTGCAAAGTGGATGAAGGGAGATCGTTATCGGTTAATGGGAACCAGGCTTACAACATATAACTCGAGGTCTTCCGGAGGAAACAAACGGCAACAGCTGGACCAATTTCTCGAAATCGTTTTTTCTTATTGCGGGACGATTTCTCTGGATAGAGAATTAGATCCGGTAAACGATCTCAGCAATTTGAAGACGGGTGACATATTCATAAAACCCGGGTCGCCGGGGCATGCCATGATTGTTATGGATGTTGCCATAAACAACAAAGGTGAAAAGATCTTTCTGCTTGCACAGGGTTTTATGCCCGCGCAAAGTATACACATTGTAAAAAATCTATCGGATGAGACAATGAATCCGTGGTATAGAGTAGATGACGGTTTGAAGATCATTACCCCGCGATGGATTTTTTATCGAAGTCAACTCAAAAGATGGCGATTGAGCTCCTCTTTTTTGCCTATTCAGCTCATTAAATTAACCTTCAGTTAATCCGCAAAATTCCGCTTGTTTTACATACCTTTGCCCGCCCGTTTCCGAATAGTATTTAGGTGCAGTCTTAATAAGAAAACGTTCGGACGGGCCCGCCAAAATCTGTATCGCTTTTTGTATAGTTTAAGGCTCAGCAGTCATCAGAACGCTGAAGAGTGCGACGCAACAGGCGATGCCCCCAGATCTGAAGCGGATAACATAAAATTACAATTAACAATAACCATGGCTGATCTTAAATTTCAAAGAAACTTCGGAATTGCCGCACATATTGATGCCGGTAAAACCACTACAACTGAGCGTATCCTGCGTTATACCGGAATGATCCATAAAATTGGTGAGGTGCACGAGGGTGCTGCGACAACTGACTGGATGGAGCAGGAAAAGGAAAGAGGTATCACGATCACTTCTGCCGCGGTAAGTTGCCAGTGGAATTTTCCTACTGTATTGGGAAAGCCAACCGCTGATACAAAGAAGTATTACTTCAACATCATTGATACCCCTGGCCACGTCGATTTTACAGTGGAAGTGGAGCGTTCGATGCGCGTACTTGACGGGTTGATCGCATTGTTTTCTGCTGTGGATGGAGTAGAACCGCAAAGTGAAACGGTGTGGCGCCAGGCCAACCGTTACAACGTTCCCCGTATTGGGTTTGTAAACAAAATGGACCGTGCCGGTGCTGATTTTTTGATGGTGGTGAACCAGGTAAAGGAAATGTTGGGCTCTAAGGCGGTGCCTCTGCAATTGCCGATCGGTGCTGAAGATAATTTCAAAGGGGTGGTTGACCTGATCAAAATGAAAGGGATCATTTGGCACATGGAAACAGAGGGTATGACCTTTGATGAGATCGCAGTGCCTGATGATATGAAAGCCGAAGCTGAGGAATGGAGAGCTCACCTTGTTGAAGCTGTTGCTGAATATGATGATAAGCTCCTGGAAAAATTCTTCGATGATCCAAATTCGATCAGCGAGGCTGAGATTCATGAAGCTATTCGCAAAGCAACAATTGATCTGAGCATTGTGCCAATGCTTTGTGGGTCTTCGTTTAAAAATAAAGGGGTACAAACTGCTTTGGATGCAGTTTGTCGTTACCTGCCGAGCCCGGTTGATATTGAGGCCGTGAAGGGAACGGATCCGAATACTGGACAGGAACTTACCAGGAAACCTGACGCGAAGGAACCATTTTCTGCTCTTGCATTTAAAATCATGACCGATCCGTTTGTAGGTCGCCTGGCATTCTTCCGTTGCTATTCAGGTCACCTGGATGCAGGTTCGTATGTATTGAATGTAAGAAGTGGAAAGAAAGAACGCATCAGCCGCATCATGAAGATGTTTGCCAATAAGCAAAATCCAATCGATTTTATCGAAGCGGGTGATATTGGAGCTGCGGTTGGTTTTAAAGAAATAAAAACAGGTGACACTCTTTGCGACGAGGATCACGCGATCGTTTTGGAAAACATGTTCATTCCGGAGCCGGTAATCTCGGTAGCCGTTGAACCAAAGACGCAGGCTGACGTAGATAAGATGGGGATGGCTATTGCTAAGTTAGTAGAGGAAGATCCTACGTTGCGTGTGAAGACAGATGAAGAGACTGGCCAAACCATTTTGAGCGGAATGGGTGAGTTGCACCTGGAAATTATTGTGGACAGGATGAGACGAGAGTTTAAAGTAGAAGTGAACCAGGGCGCGCCGCAGGTTGCTTACAAAGAAGCTTTCCAGGCAACGATCGAACATCGGGAGGTCTTAAAGAAACAAACCGGTGGTCGCGGTAAGTTTGCTGATATTGTTTTTGAACTGGGGCCCGTTGATGCTGAATGGAGAGCTGAAAACGTTGACAAGCATTTCCAGTTTGAGAATGATCTTTTTGGTGGATCGATCCCGCGTGAATACGTTCCGGCTATTCAAAAGGGGTTTGAACAGGCGATGTCAACAGGTGTACTCGCAAGCTACCCGGTAGATAACATGAAGATCCGTGTATTTGATGGGAGCTTCCATGCTGTCGACTCTGATTCGATGTCATTCGAACTTTGTGCTAAATCTGGTTTCCGTGAAGCAGCGCGAAAGGCAAAACCCGTGCTGCTTGAACCGATCATGAAAGTGGAAGTGGTAACTCCTGATCAATATATGGGTGACGTCACAGGTGATCTGAATCGTCGTCGTGGAATGTTAGAAGGGATGGACAATCGCGCCGGTGCGCAGGTGATCAAAGCAAAAGTTCCATTGAGTGAAATGTTTGGATATGTTACGCAGTTGAGAAGTTTATCTTCTGGTCGTGCGTCAAGCACCATGGAATTCTCACATTATGCTCCAGCACCAACGAACATCGCTGAAGAAGTGATTGCAAAGGTGAAAGGAAAGGTGAATGCATAACGCGTTAATAAGTGTATTTCATTAATAAAAATCCTGCCGGTGAGGCGGGATTTTTTTATCTGATTGTATTGAGGTTTAAAGGACGATTGATTATTTTTATCAATCGCTACCAAAATGCTTATGAAAAAATTCCACCGTACAATGAAATTTAAGAAAGGCTATTTTCTTTTTTTTATACATGTTCTATTCGCGCTAAACTTATTTTCACAGCCTACCATAAGTTCGTTCTCCCCTTCGTCCGGTCCCGTTGGCGCAAACGTAACAATTGGTGGATCTAATTTCAGCGCGACGCCGTCGAATAACATCGTTTATTTCGGAGCAGTAAGAGCGAACGTCACAGTGGCAACAAGCACCTCTTTGACAGTGGCGGTGCCTGCCGGGGCCACTTATCAGCCAATAACTGTTACGGTAAATAATCTCACTGCTTATTCCGCTAAACCTTTCATCGTTACATTTTCCGGCGCCTCGTCTCAATTTACTCCCCAATCTTTTGAATATGCGGCTAAGGTTGATTCTGTTGATTCTAATATTGAAACGACGAAGTATACCATCGGCGACATAGATAACGATGGTAAGATAGACGTCATTACGGTTGACAGGTTGAATAATACAATGTCAGTTTACCGGAATACAGCAAGTGGCGGACAAATCCTATTTGCGTCAAAAGTTGATTTTGCTACTGCGCAAAGTCCAAGAGCAGTAGGTACCGCAGACATAAACGGCGATGGGAAACTTGATGTGATCGTAACAAACTTAAATGCCAATACTGTCTCGGTTTTTAAAAACACATCTTCCGGGAACACAATTTCTTTTGCTGCAAAAGTTGATTTTGCCACCTCCACTCAGCCTTCGGGGATCTCAGTAACGGATATCGACAATGATGGAAAACCTGATCTTGTAATCAATACAATTAACCTGGAAGGATTTGTTTCGATACTTCGAAATACCAGTGCGGGCGGATCTATTTCATTTGCTTCTAAAATCGATCTTCAATCAGTGGGTGGATCGATTGAAAATATCAGGACCGCAGATCTTGATGGCGATAACAAACCAGATATCGTTTTGCCCAATTTTAACCTGAATACCATCACGATTTTTAGAAATACCAGTGTACCAGGCAACATTTCGTTTGCTGCAAAAACTGATATAACAACCGGTTCCCTCCCTGATGATATCGAAATTGGTGATTTGAATGGAGATGATAAACCTGACCTTGCCGTCGGATTGTATATATCCAGTTATATTACGGTCCTTCGAAACACGAGCACACCTGGCAGTATTTCCTTTACCAATGATGCTTCTTACTGGACCGGGAATAATAAAGCGGACGGAATAGCCATCAATGATCTGGACGGTGATAGTAAACCTGACATGGCAGTAAATAACGGTGTAGACCAGGTGTCCCTTTTTAAAAACGTCAGTCCAACAGCAGGAAATATTTCATTTAATAGCGTCGTTTGGTATAAGTCACCGTGGAATGCCCCATTGCTCACGGGAGATTTTGACAGGGATGGGAAGACGGATATGTCTTTTGCGAGTGGAATCTTTAGAGTCACCGTTTGGAAGAACAGAACGACAAGCCCCCAGATTATATCATTTTCACCTTCATCCGGTACCATTGGCACTCTGGTGACGATCAAGGGAGTTAATTTTTCCGGCACTACAGCGGTGAGTTTTGGTGGAGTGCCTGCTTCTTCCTTTACGGTGGTAAATGCTACGACGATTACCGCCGTGGTGGATTCCGGGGCTTCAGGAGATATCGTAGTAAAAAGCGTGAATGACTCTGCCAGAATTCAAGGGTTTGTATTTTCTGGTCCCCCGGTCATCCATTCCTTCAATCCAACGGCAGCGAAACCCGATTCAATTGTGACAATTGTTGGACGGAATCTTGGAGAAGCCACATCAGTTAGTTTTGGAGGAACGCCTGCGTCATCGTTTCAAATATTGTCTTCCACCACCATACAAGCTACAGCAGGGCTGGGTTCTTCTGGAAATGTTACCGTCATCACTCCATATGGTACCGCAACGTTGGGAGGATTTACATACATACCCGCGCCCGATATTACCTCTTTCACCCCCATATCTGCCGGCACGGGAACAGTGGTTACAATTGTCGGAATAAATTTCACTGGCACCACTTCTGTTACCTTCGGTGGAATTCCCGCTGCATCGTTTACAGTTGCTTCTTCCAATTCGATTATCGCCTCTGTCGGCAATGGAGCTTCAGGAAATGTAGCGGTAACGAACGCTTATGGTACCTCAAGTGTTCCCGGATTTGCCTACATACCACCGCCACAGATTTTGTCATTCAGCCCTGATACGGCAATACAAGGGACAACTGTCACAATAACGGGAACAAACTTTACCAACGCAACTGCAGTTACATTTGGGGGGAGATCAGCCGCCTCCTTCCAGGTGATTTCTTCAACCACCATAATTGCCGTAGTTGCTGACGGATCGCCGGGAGACATCATAGTAACAACACCTGGAGGAAGTGCAACGATTTCGGGATTCACATTTATCTTCAAACCAGTTATTACAAGTTTTTCACCGCAAACAACAGGAATAGGAGGAATTGTTACCATCACCGGCGCTGATTTCAGCACGGCAACGGCCGTTACAATTGGAGGAGTTCCCGCTGCATCTTTTACAATAGTTTCCCCGACAGAAATAATTGCGACTGTTGGAAACGGAGGTTCAGGCGCAATCACGGTGACAACGTTAGCAGGTACAGCTTCTACGTATGGGGGGTTTGGTTTTACAACAAGCCCGGTCATCAATATGGTGTCTCCGATGGTGGGACCTGTTGGCACAACAGTAACAATTTCTGGAGCTAACTTTCAGGCAATTGCTGCCAACAATGTCGTGTATTTCGGCGCAGTGAAAGCAAACATTATTTCTGCGTCTGCCAACACAATTACTACATCAGTCCCCGCTGGTGCAACATACAAGCCTATTTCGGTTTCAACTCCGGTTAACGGCTTGACCGCATATTCAGACGCAAGGTTCGATGTTACCTTTCCTGTTGACACATCCGCATTTAACGACAGTTCTTTCGCCGGAAGAATGGACCTGGCTACGGGACAACAGCCCTACGATGTTAAACAAGGCGATCTTGATGGAGACGGCAAACCGGATCTTGCAATAATAAACTACGGTTCAACTTTTATTTCTATCTACCGAAATATGAGCTCGCCTGGAAGATTAACCTTTTCAAGCAGAATTGACATTGAAACAGGCAGCATCGCCAAAAGTATTGCGATCGCAGATATGGATGGGGATGGGAAACTCGATTTAATAATTTCAAACGGCCTGAATATTTTCATCTTTAAAAACACCAGTAGTCCGGGTAATATTTCATTTATCAATTCATATACAATCGGAGGTTATTTATTTCCCGCCGATTTTATGGAAATTGCCGATTTTGATTTGGATGGGCACCCTGACATTGTGTTTTTGTGTGGGAACTGTGGAGTGACAAATGGAGGCATTTTTATAAGTCAAAATCTTAGTTCGAATGGCAATTTTTCCTTTTCACAACCGGCCTTGGTCTATTTCGGTGTTAACCAGCCGTCTTATGGGATAACTGCCGGGTTGGCAATCACTGATTTTAACAATGATGGAAGGCCAGACATAATAGTAGGTCTGTGGAGCTCTGCTGTTCTTTTCTTTGTTAAGAATGAAACCGCTTTAGGAGACTTTATCCATTTCTCAGTAACCAGTGTGGGTGACCTGGGCTATCCCGATCCAAATTATAGTCTGACACCTTATATCGGAAATTTTAGCGGTCCTGGTCTACCTGATTTTGTTTCAAACAGGTTTGTTTATAAGAACAACGGAGGGACTTTTTCTTCCATCATAGCGACCGATGCGAAAGTATCCTATGTATATGATTTGAATGGAGACGGCAAACAAGATATTTTGGGCAGTCATATTACGACTGGAGAACTTTCATTAATTAAAAACACCAGTGACATAAGCGGAATTTCTTTTGCCCCTTCCTACGATGCAAAAAATCCAGGGGGGACCGTGTGCGTTGGTGATCTCGATGGAGATTCCAAGCCCGAAATCTGCATTTTGTATCGGTCGCTCAATATTTTACGGATACTCCGAAATCGGATGAATGAATCATTACCGCCACCGCCCTCCATTACTTCATTTACTCCGGACTCCGGAAGTAATTTCGACGAGGTTACCATAGTAGGAAGTAACCTGGACGAGGTGTTGTCAGTAACTTTCGGAGGAGTTCCCGCATTATTTTATACGATCACATCCCCTGATTCTATTGTTGCTACGGTGGGGAGTGGTGCGTCGGGTGCGGTGGCCGTGACTAACCTGGCCGGAAAAGATTCTCTAAATGGTTTTACATATTTGACACGTGTACCTCCCGTGATAACTTCTTTTACGCCAACCGCCTCAGGGTACCTTGGTAATGTCACAATTTATGGTAAACATTTTGACAGCGCGACGGCAGTGAGTTTTGGTGGTAATCCCGCCGCCGGATTTACAATTCAATCTCCCACCATTATTAGTGCAAAGTTGGAAATGGGTAATTCTGGCGATGTGACAGTAGCAAGTCCGTATGGGACGGCGAACAAGCCAGGGTTTATTTTTTATTATCCTCCAGTGATAGATTCTATTTCCCCAACAAACGGCATTGCGGGTACGTCTATTACCATATCCGGACAAAATTTAGCAGATGCTACTGCCGTAACATTTGGAAACGTATCAGCAACTTCTTTTACAGTTATGAATTCTACTACGATCACTGCAACCGTAGGAGCAGGCGCGTCTGGTGACGTAAGCGTAACAACGCCCTGGGGTACCGCTACCCACCAGGGATTTACTTTTGGTGTTGTTACCGGAGTCAGGAATATTAACGGCAATTCAAATGATTTAAAGGTTAGTCCAAACCCCGCAAATAATTATGTTATTGTTGAACATCCTTCTACGAGCAAATCTGCCAACCTTCGGTTTGTTGATATGTTCGGCCGTGTGATGAATATTGTCTCTGTAAACAGGAATTCAGCGAAAACACAGGTGAATAC
>DASYSW010000608.1:0-1577 GCA_036002905.1 Chitinophagaceae bacterium | reverse complement strand
CAAAATCCCCGGTACCGGGGATTTTGCTTTTCAGGTCCGAATAAAAAAATCGCCCGCCAATCCGGTAATTCATCAATAAATTTGCGATGAAACTTTTTTATGCTACAACGCTTTCAGAGTTTATGGTTGTTACTCGCGGCTTTTTTCGCATTTTTTACTTTTAAATTACCATTCTATAGCGGAAGCAAAACCATCAAAGCTATCCGGCAGCCTGATGTGAGGCTCAATGCGTCTTCTCAAATATGGATAATGATATTGACGGGAATTGTGATCATCCTTTGCTTCATCGCCGTATTCTTATACAAAAACAGGAAACGGCAATTGACCCTCACGGTAATAAATTGTATACTTTCTATTGTGCTGATCGTTGTCTACTTTTTGGAAATACAAAAATTTGAAAGCGGCATTATCTCCCTTTCCTGTCTTTTTACTCTTGCCATACCCATTTTTCTTTTCCTGGCCGCAAGGGGTATTTGGAGGGACGAAAAACTTATAAAAAGCCTTGACCGTTTAAGGTAACTTACGATGGCACGCCTGCCACGCACGTGTCATCGTTTCAACTCCCCTTTCATGAAAATAATTTTTAATTAATGTTTGCATAATCAAAAACCCGCTATTACATTTGTGCACTCCCCTTATCTGCTGAAAGCTGTACCCAGTTTCCGAAGAACCATAGTTAGTAGCGTTACCTTGCCGGGATTTGTTCTGGCCGGGATAAAAATTGCCTGTTTAAAAATGGAAAAATGGACGGTCTACAAATAAAAAATCGCAACTGAAGAGCCGTATCGCAGTTGCACATCTTTTTTTCATAGGGTACGGATTATTAAAACGGGCCGTCTTTTCTAGGATGGCCCTAATTTTTTAAAGAAATTTTCCGGTCCAGCTTTCTTTTACTTTCCTGATTCCTTCTGGCTTTCCCGCATAAATAACCTCGCCTCCGCCATCGCCAGCCTCGGGGCCCAGGTCAATGACCCAGTCTGCGCTTCGTATCACTTCTACGTTATGCTCAATGACGATAATAGAATGTCCTTGCTCTATTAGTGCGTTAAAAGAATTGAGTAACTTTTTTATGTCGTGAAAGTGCAGGCCGGTTGTAGGCTCGTCAAAAATGAAGAGTATTTTTCCGTTGCTTTTGCCTTTTCCAAGAAAAGAAGCAAGTTTCACTCTTTGAGCCTCACCACCCGAAAGCGTGTCAGATGACTGTCCCAGTTTAATATACCCCAGTCCGACGCTGCTCAAAGGTTGTATTGCCTTTACCAGGCTTTTTTCTTCATAAAAAAAGTCAATAGCCTCATCCACGCTCATTTCCAAAACATCGAAAACGTTTTTGTTCTTATAAGTTACCTCAAGAACCTCTTCTTTGAATCGCTTCCCTCCGCACACTTCACAAGTAAGATGCACATCAGCTAAGAATTGCATCTCTACAATTTGTTCACCCTCGCCCTTGCATGTATCACATCGTCCGCCATCGACATTAAACGAAAAATGTTTCGGCAAAAATCCTCTCATCTTGCTCAATGGCTGTTTTGCAAACAGGTCACGAATCTCATCATATGCCTTAATATATGTTACTGGAT
>DASYSW010000607.1:0-3039 GCA_036002905.1 Chitinophagaceae bacterium | reverse complement strand
CTGGCCTCAGGTATGCCTCGGGCAACTGTATTTTCAAAAAAATGCCTGAAAAAAGAATTTTTTTCCTCTACTGTATACTGCCTCGCCAGGAAGTCTTTGCCGGAAGAAATCATCTCCTCTTCTTCAGTAAAAATCCTGTGGTCGAAGTAAGGGACAAATATCTGTGCCGGATAGACCTGGACGGGGGTAGATATCCAGACATTCCAACTACCATCCGGCAATACATCTGCAAAATTTGTAGTATCAAACCGCAAGCCCAATGCAATGAACTGCTCCGCCACAACTTTAATTACTTCCTGCAGATCACCGCTATGATGCATAGCCATCGAGCGACTTCTTACACGCTCAAGGGCGGCCTCAATCTGTGCTTCTCTTGCCTGTGATTCCGCTTTTTGAAGATCACGATAACGACGGAAAGTAAGGCCAAATACATTGGCAAAGCGTTTCATTATTAGTTTATCCTGTTCACTATGCAGATGTACCGAGAACGTAAAGATGGAGCCTTCTTCAAAATAATATGCCTGGAAATGCAGATCGGGAAATTGTAGTCTGTCATCGGTAAGATTATAAGTAGAAAGATTGGTTATAATACGTACATAATCTTCTTTTTCTTTTCCGGTCAGGTAATAATAACCGACTTCTGTTTTTTTCTTCCATTCATTGATATAATAGATCCATAGTGGATGCAAATGATAATCAATTCTTCCTACTCCTTTTACTGTCCTGCCGTCGCCGGTATTGCCCATACTCCATACTTCCATTTCATCCCCATAAACTATAGCAATACCGCAACGAAAAGTTTCGATGCCCAATAAATCGAGTTCAACAAACATGGTAGATGTGGCTTCTCCAACATCTTTACTTGTTTGCATAGCCATCGCACGATAACGAACTCTTTCCAAAGCAGCTTCAATTTGTGCATCCCTTGCATTCGCTTCGGCTTTAAGCAGGTCAAGATAACGACGATACGTTTGTCCAAACACACCAGCGAAGCGTTTCATGATCTTTGCATGTTCTTCTGTGATTGGTTCATTTGTGAATGAAAACACAGCTCCGTCTGCGAAAAAGAAATCACTGTGAAATTCCTTTGCCGGCAATGCATTCAGGTCAAATTGGGTGGGATAAAATTTTGAATTGTTGATAGCAGTGTAATACTGGAGCAGGTCTTCATCTACCAGGTCATATTGGTAAAATGTTTCCTTAGCATTCCATGCATGATATACAGACCTGAGCAATTTATGCGCACCCAAATTTAATTTTCCAATGATCAGCTTTGCAGTGCCTTCAGGTTGTGATCTTGCCGTCCACACTTCGGCCGTGTGTTGATCATTAAATATTAAGATGCCGCAACGATTTGTATGAATGTCCAGGTGAATAAATTCAGCAAACATGGTGGCCACAGTTTCTCCTACATCGTGGCTGTTGTGCATGGCCATCGTTTTGCTTCGTACCCTTTCAAGCGATGCTTCTATTTGTGACTCTCTTGCATTCGCTTCTGCTTTTTGAAGGTCTAAGAACCGTGTATAAGTTTGCTCAAAAGCATTTACAAAACGTTTGAAGATCGCATTTTCTTCATTGCTAAAAGGAATGCCTTCATAGTTGGACACTGCAAGCCAGATATTCTTCGTTAGAAAAACGGAGCGGCCAAATCCTTTGGATCTCATCACCAACTGTTTTCGCGCTTCGGGAGTAGCGGTCTTCGCTATGGTGTTTTCAAAAAAGTGCCTGAAAAAAATGTTCGTTTCATTCTCGTCATATACGTCCGCGAGGAAATCACCGCCCTGCTTAATCACCTCGATCAGGTTATTAAAAAGTCCATGATCAATGTATGGCACGTGTACGAGGGCGGGATATGCTTGTTCAGGGGTAGATATCCATAGATCCCAGCTTCCTTCTGAATCAATCTTCGCAAAATTTGAGGCATTGAATTTTATGCCTAATCCCAAAAGTTGCTCAGTCACCACTTTGATCACATCATGAAGGTCGCTGCTTCGGTGCATGGCCATCGAATGGCTTCGCACCCGCTCAAGGGCTGCCTCGATCTGCGCTTCCCTTGCCTGCGCCTCTGCTTTTTGCAGATCAAGAAAGCGCCGATAGGTGAGATTGAAAACAGAAGCAAAACGTTCCAAAATGTGAATCGCCTCCGCCGATTGCATCTCGTGCGTCGTGACCAGCAACCAGCCGTGAGAAAAGAAAGCGAGGTTGTGAACCCGGCGGTCTTTTATAAAGTCATCCCTGACCGCAATGTTCATTTCCTCCCGTGCAAATCGAAGCCATTCTTTTAAATCGTCGCCATTGAGATCGATGACCAAAGTTTTTTGATTCGCCTTCCATGCATCATATGTCTTTTGTAGAACAGTCCGTTCATTTAATCTTGCCTTGAAACTGTTATTTATATGACTGCCCAGTTGGTCAGTTGACCAGAAGTTGACCACGCTGGCTGCTTCGTCGGGGATACCGATAGACATTCGGTCAGGCATTTCACCAAGTTCCTGAAGCTGTTGAAACAGGATCTGCGCGGTTTCGGCGAGGTCTTCACTTCGATGCATGGCCATCGTGCTTGCCCGAACTCTTTCCAATGCCAATTGAATTTGAGACTCCCTTGCCTGCGCTTCTGCATTCTTTAAATCAAGAAAACGGGTATAGGTTTGATCGAAGACCTTCCCGAAACGTTTGAAAATATCGTGCGCCTCAACCACCGGCTCGTACGTGATAAATAATAAGAAGCCGCGTGAAAAATAAGAGAGGTGCATGATCTGGAATGTTGGAAGCGGATGACCGGCTTCGATAATTGAATCGAGAATTTTTCCGACTACCGGTAACCTGCGCATGTACTGGTAATGCTTTACCAGGTCTTCACCACCCATTGGATCTACAAAAAAACTTTCGCCTCTTTCATACGCCTCCTTCATGTGCATGAATAAAGGATCTTCTGTCAGCGGTGCGTGAAAAGGTGGCTGCAATACGCCCTCACTGCTCATCCATGCTGTAATGCCATTTTTATCATCATCCCAAATACAATATCCTGCACTCCAGGCG
>DASYSW010000606.1:0-10673 GCA_036002905.1 Chitinophagaceae bacterium | reverse complement strand
GCCTTTTTATCGCTGCGGGCCAATCCTTGTAATAAAGCTTTTTCGTTGCTTTCGGCTTTCAAAATCGTTCCTTTATTTAATACGAAGTTTTAAAAATAGTAACCCTCAGTCGTGTAAAAAAATTTTTAAAAATTCAGGGTTACCTTTTGCCACATGGGCGTATTAATTCCAAATCTATTGTTAACAATCTCAATTTTCGAAAATGAAAAAATTCTTTGCAATTGCAATCATCGCTGCCTCTTTAGCAGCTTGTAACAACAGTAGCGATAGTTCTAAAACAAGCGACAGCACAACTGTTACGCCTGATACAACTACTATGGCTCCTGATACAACCAGCAAAATGTCTGCTGACACGTCAAAAATGTCTGCTGATACTACAAAGAAAGCAGACACTAGCGCTAAAAAATAATTAAAGGTTTTTGGCAAGCAATCGAGGGCCTTCCGGACGGAGGGCCTTTTTGTTGTACTTATTCAGGCATTCATACATTTTCCTGCGCTTTGACCGATTAAATTTACTTTTGCCCCGAATTTAAAATATTACTCTGTGGTTTCATTTGAAGGATTAGGTATTGAAGAAGGCTTACTTCAATCTATTCACACATTAGGATTTACTCAGCCCACACCTATCCAGGAAAAAGCAATACCTGTCCTGCTCCAGGGAACAAAGGATTTTATTGGGCTCGCCCAAACAGGAACCGGCAAAACAGCTGCGTTCGGATTACCGCTGCTGCAGCTGATCAACAAGCAACAAAAGTTTCCACAGGCGCTGATCATTTGTCCCACCCGTGAACTTTGTGTTCAGATCACCAATGACCTCAACTCATTTAAAAGAAAAACAGATCACATTTCCGTAGTAGCGGTTTACGGTGGGGCATCAATGGGGATGCAAATAAGAGATCTAAAAAAGTCTGCTCATATTGTTGTTGCCACTCCCGGGAGGCTGATCGACCTCATCGAACGCAAGGCGATAAACCTTGAAAATATTCATTATGTCGTTTTGGATGAGGCTGATGAAATGCTCAACATGGGTTTTAAGGATGACATTGAGTTTATTCTGAAAAACACTCCGAATCGGCAAAGCACCTGGCTGTTCAGTGCTACAATGCCCCCGGCGATCAGGCAGGTAAGCAAGCGATACATGAAACAGCCGTTTGAAATCACGATTGGAAAGGTAAATGCGGGCGCGACTACTATTGATCACCAATATTTCGTTACATCGCAGGTAAACCGGTACGAGACGCTTAAACGTATCATTGATTTCAACCCCGGTCTTTACGGAATAATTTTTACCAGGACGAAAGCCAATGCCCAGGAAATTACAGAGTCGCTGATCCGGGAAGGATATGATATCGAAGCTTTGCATGGCGATCTTACCCAGGGACAGCGCGATAAGGTAATGGCCCGTTTTCGGGAAAAAAATTTACAATTACTGATAGCAACCGACGTCGCAGCCAGGGGAATTGACGTACAGGGTATTACTCATGTTATCAATTATGAACTGCCGGACGACATGGAAGTATACACACACCGAAGCGGCCGCACAGGCAGAGCCGGAAGAAGTGGTATTTCAATTTCGATCGTTACACCAAAGGAACTTTACCGGCTGCGACAGATAGAAAGAATGCTAAATAGCCGGTTCCACAAAATGGACATCCCCGGTGGCAAAGATGTCTGCCGGAAACAATTTTTTCATTTTATCGACAAAATGCTGCAGGCTGATATCAGTCATGGTGAATATGAAACCTATTTGCCTTTATTAAAAGAACGCTTTGCAACTGTTGAAAAGGAAGAAATTTTGCAGAAGGTAGCAGCATTGGAGTTTGACAGGTTTTTGAAGTATTACGAAAATGCTGCTGATCTTAATCTCCGTGAGGAAAGAAGAGAAAGGGCAGAAAGAACAGTCCACCGTGATACGAGGGGAAGAAGTTTTGGAAATGGTAATTATGAAAAACTTTTCGTGAACCTCGGGACAAAAGATGGCTTTTACAAGGCCAGCTTCCTTCAGTTCATACTCGACATGAGTGATCTAAATAAAAATGTGCTGGGACGAGTTGATATGAAAGAAATGAATAGCTGGATAGAAATAGAGGCATCTTCCGCAAAGAAGATGATCCGGGCCATTGATGGAAAAAATTTTCGTGGTCGGCGCATTAGGATGAACGAGGCCGATTCGGTAAGACACTCAAAAAAAGTCAGCTGATCTCAAAGCCCTCAACACAGAGGGCTTTTTCTTTACGCATCGTTGTGGTTTGGTATTTGTGTAAAGACAGTAAAGATAATATGAACCATACATATGAAACTTGCATAGAAGCTTGCTTGGCATGTGCTGCAGCCTGCGACTATTGCGCTTCAGCTTGTTTAAAAGAACAGAACGTCGATGAAATGGTAAAATGTATCCAACTGGACTTGGAATGCGCGGCAATGTGCAGGGCGGCGTCACAATTAATGTGTCTTGGGAGTGAACATGCTAATGCTACTTGCCAGCTTTGTGCAGACATTTGTAACGAGTGTGCAAGAGAATGCAATAAGCACAATGTGGATCATTGTAAAAGATGTGCCTCAATTTGTATTTCATGTGCCGAAGAGTGCGCCGTTATGGCCGCCGCATAATGATTTAATTTTTGTTTGGTTAATATCGGTTATGCGGTTACCTTTGCGCTCCACATCGCGAAGTAGAGCAGTGGTAGCTCGTCGGGCTCATAACCCGAAGGTCGGAAGTTCGAATCTTCCCTTCGCAACTAAGCCTCGCCAATGGCGAGGCTTTTTTATTTCACGCCAGGGCGCCAGGAATCGCAAAGATGGAGCACGGCGACTTTTGTATTTTATCTTTGCGTCCCGATAACTATCGGGATTGCGTGGAACGAATGAAAACAGGCTTCGTAAATATTTTTGGTCGACCCAATGCGGGAAAAAGCACATTACTCAATTTATTAATGGGTGAGAAGCTTGCTATTGTTTCGCCCAAAGTGCAAACGACGAGACATCGCATAAAAGGAATTCTCACTGAAAAAGAATACCAGCTCATTTTTTCCGATACACCCGGCATCATCGAACCCAAATACAAACTGCACGAGAAAATGATGCAGGCAGTAAAAAACTCTTTGGAGGATGCTGATTTGGCTTTATTGATCGTTGACATAAACGACGATTGGCGCGAATGTGACCAGATCTTTTCTTCACTCAAACTCAAAGCACCCGCCGTTGTTGTTATTAACAAAATTGATACAACCAGCAAGGAAAAACTCCAGGAAGCAATTTCATTTTTTACAGGCAAACCCTACAGTAAAAAAATAATACCTGTTTCAGCAAAGGACAGTAGGTATAAACAACAAATCGTAAAAGACATCCTTGAATTTGTACCCCAGGGAGAAAAATTTTATGAGGATGATGAGATAACTGATCTGTCAACAAGGTTTTTTGTTGCTGAACTGATAAGAGAAAAAATATTTGAACTCTTTGAAGAAGAAATTCCCTACCAAACAACGGTAATTGTTCAGGAATTTAAAGAGAAAGCAACCCTTGTCAAGATAAGAGCGGAGATCATTGTTCACAGAGAAACTCAGAAAGCAATTATATTGGGTGAAGGTGGTAAAATGATCAAAAAACTGGGGACTGTAGCGAGGGAGGAAATTGAGAAGTTTTTAGGTCAAAAGATTTTTCTGGAGTTGTTTGTAAAGGTGAGGGAGAAGTGGAGAGAAAGAGAAGATTATTTGAGAGAATTTGGTTACTAGTGAGCGGTCAAAACAAAACTTAAAATCCGAAATCAAAAATCTAAAATTAGCATGGGATTTACCATAGCCATTGTTGGAAGACCGAACGTGGGAAAGAGTACTTTTTTTAACCGCATGATGGAGCAGCGAAAAGCGATCGTGCATGATCTAAGTGGCGTAACAAGGGACCGGCAGTACGGCATCGCTGACTGGAATGGGAAGAGTTTTAATGTAATTGACACGGGCGGGTTTGTGCCCGATAGCGAGGATGTTTTTGAAAGAGAGATCAGGAAACAAGTTACGATCGCCGTCGAAGAAGCGAATGCAATCATTTTCATGGCTGATGCCGCAACTGGTATCACCGATCTGGATGATTCTATGGCAGACATGCTTCGTCGGAGCAAGAAGCCAGTTTTTTTAGTGGTAAATAAAGTTGATAACAGTGAGCGGCTACTTGAGGCGGCTGAATTTTATAGCCTCGGGTTTGAGAACATCTATTTCGTTTCATCGATCACGGGAAGTGGTACCGGTGAACTATTGGACTCGATCTCTGAGTTGATAAAGGATGAGACCGTGCCTGAAGAGACGGAAGGATTGCCACGATTTGCCATTATTGGTCAGCCGAATGTCGGAAAATCATCCTTACTAAATGCGTTAATCGGGAAGGAGCGCACGATCGTGAGTGACATTGCGGGTACAACACGAGATACAATTCATACTCATTATAAACTTTTCAAAAAGGAATTTATCCTTATCGATACGGCGGGTATCCGGCGCAAGGCAAAAGTTCACGAAGACCTCGAGTTTTATTCGGTCATTCGCGCTATCAAAGCAATTGATGAAGCTGATGTATGCCTGTTGATGCTTGATGCCGAAAAAGGCATCACAGCCCAGGATTTGAGCATTTATAGCTTGGCTGCCCGGAAGGGAAAGGGAATTGTGCTGCTTGTAAATAAATGGGATGTGGTTGAAAAGCAAACAAATACAGCCCGTGATTATGAAAAAGAATTAAAAGACAGGCTTGCTCCTTTTAATGACGTTCCCATCCTTTTTATTTCAGCAAAAGAGAAAACACGCATTTTTAAAGTGATCGAGACAGCAATTGAAGTCTATGCAAACCGGCAAAAGAAAATCAATACCTCTGAACTAAATGAAATATTACTAAAGGCCATTGAAAACTATCATCCGCCGGTTGTAAGGGGCCACCCAATCAAGATCAAATATGTCACGCAGCTTCCTACTGCAGTGCCCTCCTTTGCGTTCTTCTGCAATTTTCCAGACGACATAAAACAGCCCTACAAAAACTATCTTGAAAATCAACTGCGACAGCAGTTCAATTTTAACGGGGTACCGATTCGTTTGTTCTTCCGAAAAAAATAATTATATAAAAAACCGGGAGTCGATGCGAATTTCGGGTTCATCGATTATTTTTGCGCCAATTTTCAAACATCAAACCAAAGTACAATGAAAAAATTACTTGCGATTCTCGCGATTGCCGGCGCCATGACAGCTTGCAATAATAGTGTTGACAAAGAAAAAAGCGCTACTGATTCAACCTCAACGATGAGCACAGATACGACCAGCAAAATGTCAACAGACACCGCAAGCAAAATGATGGCTGATACCGCAAAGAAAGCGGATACGAGTGCCAAGAAATAATTTGTAACCTTATTTCCTCTGTACAGAACTTCCCCGTTGCCGGGGAATTTTATTTATAGATTGAAAGATCGTACCAGGTTGTTTACCTGCTTTTTGAATTTTTGGAACTCCTCTTTCTGTTGACTGATGAAACTATTCTCGTCGAGTTTACCCAATACTTTATCCATTTGTTTTTGTGAGGTGTAAACCATTTTTCGAAAATCATTGTGATAGTCTTTGGCCCTGGAATCGTAAATAGCTTTTGTCATCCATTCCCGGGTAGCTACCGCCTGGCCAAGGAACGTTTTGAAAAGTTTTTTGTCAAATTTTTTTGAGGTGAGGTTATTTATTTCAAGAAGAGACGCAAAGGCATGTTGTAATTTTTGTTCCTTGTATAACTCGGCGTTCTTTTTATAAAATTCATGAACCTCGTCCCAGCTATTTATTTTTTCCGAATGAATTTGTTTTACAAGGGTGTCAACGGATGCTTTTGGAAACAATTGGCTACCGACATTTTCCCACGCGTTTCTTTTTGCTTCAAAGGGAAGGACCTCCGAAAAAATTTCCCATGAATCAATTTTCTCTCTTATGGCGAAGTCGATCAATTGCGAGACGCCATAGTAGGTGATCAATTCTTTGAAAATACCGTAAGCCGATAACACCTTGATCAATTCAGTTTTCCGGCTGCTGTTTTCAAAACCCTCGGCCAGGATCTCGAGTTTGTCCACCTGGTGGTCTTTTTCTTCCAGCAATTTTTCGCCAATAACCAGCATCTCTTTATCGGAATATTTCCTTTTATTCAATTTTGCATAGGCAATGCCGGTAAATTTCTTTACCAGCTTCAATGCCTCGAAAATTTCATTTATACTGTCCGGGGCCAGGTAATCATATTCCAGCAGTTGAATTCGCTCGTTGCGTTTATCTCGGTCAGCATATTTTACAGCATTGCGTTCCAGTGCATACATGTTGTGCATGAACCAATATGCTGGCATAACAACAAGTCTGTCTTTGCTAACATCATTACTTACGAGAGAGAAAGGGATGGGAATGTTCAACTCGAATGCGTAATCACTCTTGGCGATTAATGTGAAGCTGGCAAACTTTGAATTGTGCTTGAGACTCACACAGAGACCCGGCCAGAAACCCCGTGCGGCAACAAGTTCTCCATCGGCGCCACGGCTGTTGTGATTAGAACCAATCGTTGCACCAGCTGCCATGTTACTTTGTCCCATGATCAGCGCCGCGCACAGGAAAGAATTATTATGGTGCTGTTCGTGTGCAGGGAAGATCAATGAATTGAGGACCTCGCAGCAGGAGATGGTAGAATTGTTTCCCAGGTATGAGTTGATAAGCCTTGCTCCATATTTTAGTTGCGAATTGGAAGCGAGAATGAAACGTACAGCCTTGACTCCATAAAATACTCTGCAACCGAAGCCGACAATGCCATTTACTAACTCCACGCCTTCACCGATCTGTGATTTTTCTTCCGGCGACGAATTAATGGTAATGTTCTTTAACTTGTTTGCTCCCTTGATATAGGCATCACTCCCGATCCAAACATCTTTTATGATCTTGCTGTTCTTTATAACGGTCCTGTCGCCGATCTTGCCATAATAGCCCCGTTTGTTATCAAATTTCCTTTGAGTGAATTCTTTGAACCGCGTCATCAATACTTCATCATCCCTGTACCTTGACCATAGATATGCATCACCCGGTAGCATTCCATTGAACGGTATCACACTTCGCCCCGCATTTTCATTGCACAGTTCCAGCCAGATCCTGACAGATTCATCTTCTCCTTTTTTAATCACGCCGTTTCCAAACTTTGAATGGTCCGATACCGTCAGCTCATTTACATTTACAATGATCACTTCATTGCCCGCAATGTAATGACTCATATAGTTAACATTATCGACAACGACGTTATCTCCGAAGTCACAACTGATGATGGTGCTGTTGTATAAGCCGACGGGTAGCCTGATGTCGTGAAAGGAAAGGTAGAGTGGTTCAAGCTTTCCTATTCTTACAAGACCAAAAAACTTGCAATTTTTTACCAGCTCGGCATTAAAAGCATTGGATACAAGAACACAATTCCAATCGTCAGACGTATTCCGGTTGCGAACGAGCACTTCTATTTCAAATGCCGTTAAATTCCGGTATTGAATCCCATTGCGGTTTTGAATATTGCGGAGGTAGTATTCATCTTTTCCTTTTGGAATATATTGAGGGGCTATGAAATTATAACCAAGTGAACCGATCGGAATTTTCTGGATGTCGTTCATACCCCCGGGATTTGTTTTTAATGGAAATTTTCCTCAGCCCCTAAAGGGGAGTGCTGAAACCTCCGTAAGGGAAAATAATTTTATTTGGAACTCTAGGCAAATGTAAGGGATACAAGATTTAACAACTCTGACTAAACGATTAGTTTGTCAATAAAGGGACTTCGATCTAAGTCGCCCCTTTAGAGGGACAGGGGGGCCTTTATTCGACCGTTACACTTTTAGCAAGATTTCTCGGTTTATCAACATCATAATCTTTTGCGATGCCAATATAATAGGCAAGCAATTGAAGAGGGATCACATTTAGCATCGGGGCCACAATCTCGTCAGCCTCTGGAACCACAAACACATCATCGCACAAGTCAATGGTGGTTTCATCTCCTTGGGTTACAACAGCGAGAACTTTTCCTTTCCTGGCTTTTATTTCCTGGATATTACTAACAACCTTATGATGATGCGCATCTTTCGTAGCCACGAATACAACAGGCAAGCTATCATCGACCAGGGCGATCGGCCCATGTTTCATTTCAGCCGCGGGATACCCTTCTGCATGTATATAAGAAATTTCCTTCAACTTTAACGCCCCTTCAAGAGCTACGGGAAAGTTATATCCGCGTCCCAGGTAAAGGAAATCTCTCGCATTTTTATATTTCTCTGCAATTTCTTTTATGTGATCAATAGATTCAAGCAGCTTGAAAACTTTTTCGGGAATAGAATGAAGCTCATTTAACAAATGTTCATAGCGCTCTTCGCTGATCGTGTCTTTTTTTCTTGCAATTTTTAACGCGATCATGGTCAGAACGGCTAATTGTGCGGTAAATGCTTTCGTAGAAGCGACACCTATTTCGGGCCCCGCATGTGTATAGGCTCCGCCATGACTTACCCTGGCAATGGATGAACCTACCACATTCACCACTCCAAGAATAATGGCACCCTTTGATTTTGCATTTTCGATGGCGACTAACGTATCAGCTGTTTCACCGCTTTGAGAAATGGCAATGATCACATCACCTTTATTTACGACCGGATTGCGGTATCGAAATTCAGAAGCGTATTCTACTTCCACGTTGACACGACAAAGCTCTTCGAAAACATATTCCGCGACGAGTCCCGCATGCCAGCTCGTACCACATGCCACCATTACAATTCTATTTGCATTCAGGATTTGTTCAGCATATTCTTCAATGCCCTTCATCGTTATAGTAGCAGCACCCACATCCAACCGCCCACGTAAACAATCATGGATCGTATTCGGCTGCTCAAAAATTTCCTTGAGCATAAAATGATCGTAGCCGCCCTTTTCGATAGCAGCTAATTCCATATCCAGCTTAGTGATGTATGGAGTTAGTTTGTCGTTACCAAGATTTTTGAGGATTAATTCATCGGCCTTTATTATAGCCAGTTCATAGTCGTTTACATACACAACTTCTTTTGTGTATTCGATGATGGGAGATGCATCACTTGCTAAAAAGTGCTCGCCCTTGCCCACACCAATAACCAACGGGCTTCCTTTTCTCGCGGCAATCAACGTATCGGGATATTCCTGGTCGATCAACACGATTACATAAGCTCCTACAACTCTTTTCAGGCCGATGCGCACGGCTTCCTCCAATGAGCAGTTATTGTTTTTTTGGATATCTTCAATAAAGTTGAGCAATACTTCAGTGTCGGTTTCACTGTTGAATTTGTATCCCTTTTTTGTCAGCTCTTGTTTTAGCTGGGAATAATTTTCAATGATACCATTGTGTATGATGGCGAGGTTGCCGCTGGCAGATGTTTGTGGATGAGCATTTATATCGCTTGGTTCACCATGTGTGGCCCAGCGAGTGTGACCGATCCCAATATTTGCATGTAGATCTTTTCCTAATAATGAATCTTCAAGCTCGGAAACTCTTCCCTTCTTTTTGTACACTTTCAGGCCACTGTTCAAAAGTGCAATACCCGCACTGTCATAACCACGATATTCGAGACGTTTTAATCCTTTCAAAATAACAGGATAGGCTTCACGGGGACCGATGTAAGCAACAATGCCACACATAAATTCCAGGTTTAAGGTTACAGGTTATCTTTTGAGATTAAGGTTAAACACTTAATTCAATGCGAAAATCTAAAAAATAAGGCAGATGTCAAAGAAGAGGCTGTGTTTAATATTTTACTTCTTGTCTGCAATAAAAATCCCGCAAATAAACTATGCGGGATTTAGGTTGGTGTCTTGTATAGGGCTTATTCTGGTTGCTTGATCAACCTAAGCGTTCTTCGTTCTTTTCCCTGGATTATTTCAACCCAGTATATTCCCGGCCGGTAATTTTCCCCGAGTTTGAATGTTTGCCCGGGAATCACCGAATTCCTGTTCTCAACAACTCTTCCGAGTACATCAACTGTGCGAACAAGGATTTTGTCAACGGCGTTGTTGCTTTGAACAGTAATGTTAAATAGATGATTCGTCGGGTTGGGCGAAGCGACCACATCGAAAACTGCTGCATATTCTGCCTCACTTGTTTGTGAAGTTGACGGATGTCGTGTGGAAGTTAATGAGGTACTAACATTTTGAATAAGTGTTATGACGCTGCTGCCGAATTTCGCATCGCCACTGTAATACGCTTTGATCGTGTGCGAGCGGGCGGTAAGTGTTGAAATGGTAAATGCAGCCGATGTGACGTTGCTCACCGTTGAAACAGCGACTGTACCCATCACCGTTGTCCCATCGATGAATACGACATAACCGGTTGGTGTGGCTGCATTGTTTTCAACAATGGTCGCTCTGAATGTTACTGCTTGTCCGCTCATGGAAGGATTCAATGAACTTGTCAGCGCTACGGTATTACCAATGGTGCCAGGATTTGCGGCCCCGGAATTGATTTTCAAATTTCCTCCGGCCAATATTTGTTCCCCCGATATCGTACCGTCCCAATTGCTGGCAAACCACAAGCCGCCGTTTTTGTTCCAAACAGTAATGGCAATTGCATCATAAGTGCCCGGCTCTCCATTATCCGTCATAGTCACCTGCAATTGAGCACCACCATCTATCGACTGAGGCGGAAGAAGA
>DASYSW010000605.1:0-5755 GCA_036002905.1 Chitinophagaceae bacterium | reverse complement strand
GTTGTTTTTGAAAAAAGGAACCTATCAATAAATGATCCGTTGAGCGGTTGGGATGGCACCTACAAAGGAAAAAAAGCCAAGCCAGATGTATACATTTACCAGGTCGAGATTGTGTGTAACAATGGAGAAACCATAAAATATGCGGGTAATGTCGCTTTAATACAATGAGATAAATTAAATGAAAAGCAGATTTAAAATATCGTTCGTCTTGTGTTGCCTGTCGCTTGCTCTTTCTGTTCAGGCGCAGGACATTCATTTTTCGCAATTTTTCCAGGCTCCGCTACTTCGCAATCCTTCTCTTGCAGGAATATATACCGGTGACATTCGGGTACAAACTGTTTATCGTGATCAATGGAACAGCGTGACTAATGCTTACAAAACAGCTTCGCTCGACGGAGAATACAAAATGCCGATCGGGAAATCGAATGACTTCGTCACTGTGGGTATGCAACTATTATATGACAAAGCAGGCACCATTGCCTGGACTTCAACTTATGTTTATCCTGCGATCAATTATCATAAATCCTTAAGTGCTGAAAAAAACAGGTACCTGTCTATTGGGTTCATGGGTGGAGTTGTACAGCGCAGGATCGACAGGTCAAAGGTTACGACCAACTCAACTTATGACAACGGATCAGATGGTGAATATTTTAATGATGCTTCTTATTTGTACGCCGACGGAAGCGCAGGTATGAGTTATAATTCTAATCTTGGTGACAATCCCAACAACAATTATTTTTTGGGAGTAGCTTATCATCATTTTAACCGGCCTAATGCATCTTTCTATCGGACCGCAAACATTGAACTTTTTCCAAAATGGGTTTTTTCGGGCGGCATTCGTTTTGGCGTGTCTGACTATGCCTATGTTACTCTCCAGGCAGATCAATCGATGCAAGGAGGATACAAGGAAACTGTCGCGGGTGGAATGTATGGTTTGAAGATCGGGGGCGATCATGACAATCCGGATTATACCATTCACGCAGGGACCTTTCTCCGGTGGAACGATGCGATCATCCCTGTATTAAAACTTGATTACAATCCTTTCTCTGTCAGTATAAGTTATGATGTAAACATTTCGAAATTGAAACCCTCAAGTTATGGACGCGGTGGTTACGAAATTTCTATATCATATATAGGCATTAGAGAACATAACTCCAGCCTTGATTTTGCCCGTTGTCCAAAATTTTAGAATCAACCTTTAGACAAAGGAGGCACTGGTTTGTCTTCTTCATTAACAAAATTGAAAACCAGCGCTGCGAGAAAACCTCCTCCAAAACAAGCGACCAGGTAGATCCAGATATTTTTTAAGGCAAACGCTTCGACAACAGTGGCACCGACGGCTACAGCGGGATTAAAAGCGCCGCCGGAAACGGATCCGAAGGTTGATGCCATTGCAAATACGGTGAGTCCAATAGCAAGACCATAAAAACTATTACCCGTAGTTCCTTTCGAAGTTGCCACATTCAGCACCACATAAGCCAGCGCAAATGTTCCGATAAGTTCGCCAATGAATGCCTTTGCAACCTTGCCGCTCAAATCCATGGTTGCTGCAGCCATGTCACCCATATACCACTTCGCCACAAGTGCAGCCACTATTGCTGCGATTACCTGGACCACCATGTAAATGACCGCGTCCTGCGACGTGACCTTTCCTCTTATTAGCACTGCTAGTGTTACGGCAGGATTATAGTGTGCCCCTGAAATATGACCGCCGGCAAAGATCATTACCATTAACGTAACGCCGATCGCCGCAGCGTTTCCGGTTAATGCAACTACTAATACAAGAAAAAAAGTTCCGATAAATTCAGTGATATATTTTCTCATAACAAAAGTTTTGGTAAAAGAAAATTAAATCAAATAAATTTAATCTGATAATTAAACTTGCACATGAAGATAATCCCGGGCCAGCAAGCTCCAAACTTTTCTTTGTATGATTCAGATAAAAATAAAATCACTCTTTCGGATTTAAAAGGTCATAATGTATTGCTGCTGTTTTTTCCTGCTGCCTTTACCGGAACCTGCACAAAAGAACTTTGTTCTGTACGAGACAACATTGGTTTGTATGATAATGCTGATGCGAAAGTGTTTGGTATTTCTGTCGATATGATCTATTCTCTTGCAAAATATAAAGAGGAGCAAAACCTTAACTTTTCTCTGCTCAGTGATTTTAATAAGGAAGTTTCGACAGCATATGGTTGCTTGTATGATACTTTTTCTTATGACATGAAAGGTGTATCCAAACGAGCTGCATTCATCATTGATCAAAATGGCATCGTTCAGTATGCGGAGGTCCTTGAAAGAGCCACTGACCTGCCAAATTTTAACGTTCTTCAAAAAATTCTGCAATCATTGCACTAACTCTTAATAGCTAAGGCTCATTCCTTTAAGTGGTTGAATTTGAAAGCTTTTAAGGTATGGTATAAATACGTTGCAGGAATCAAAAAAAGGGATTATTATTGGGAGATTAAATGTAAATTTGTTTTTGTTGAAAAGACTTTTACCTATAATATCTTTTATTCTGTTTTTAACCATTAACTCGCAGGGCCAATCAAGGGTCCCGCAGGATGGTGGTGAGCACATTATTAAATTCTATCCAAACCCCGCAATTTCATTCATTACATTCGATCTTCAGAAGACTTCCGATAAAGGCTATGACATGCAGATCTTTAATTTTCTTGGAAAGATGGTTTTTGAGCAAAAAAATATTGCGACAAAGACCACGATCAATCTCAACGAATATAGCCGGGGAGTTTATATTTACCAGTTAAGAGACCACGACGGAAAAATTCTTGATTCCGGCAAATTCCAGGTTTCAAAGTAATATTTTAAATCTCTTCTACTTATTGCACCTGTACAATTAAAAATTTCAGGTACTGTGTATTCTCGATTCCCCGGATAATAGGATGATCAGCTGACTGTGTTTGAAAAACAACCTGCCTGATTTTTCTTCTTGCATCTTTTGCGGCCATATCGATGATTTGCAAAAATAATTCGGACGTCACCAGGCTTGTACAGGAAGAGGTCACCAAAAAACCTCCGGGCCTTATCAACTTCATACCCCGGAGATTAATTTCTTTATAACCGGTTATAGCTTTTTGAATCGTTTCGCGGCTCTTCGTGAATGCAGGGGGATCAAGCATTACCACGTCATATTGCCTTCCCCCTTTGGACCACTGTTTTAATACATCAAATGCATTCGCAGTTTCAAACCTTGCTACATTTTGCAAATTGTTCAGCCGCGCATTTTGATTGGCCTGCTCCACGGCATTCTCTGAAATATCGACTCCCAACACCGATCTCGCTCCGTAATGCGCAGCGTGTATTTCGAATGTGCCCGTGTATGTAAAAGCACCAAGCACATCCGCATCCTTTACAATATCCTCAATAGCGCGACGATTATCCTGCTGGTCCAAAAAGTACCCTGTTTTTTGACCGTTTTGCAAATCGACGTTAAACTTCAACCCATTTTCATTAATGATGATTTTTGTGTCAAACGGCGCTGACAAAAAGCCCTTTTCCTGGGAAAGGCCTTCAAGTTCGCGAACAGGTACGTCATTACGTTGGTAGATCCCTTTGGGCTTAAATATTTCATTGATGGCTTTTACAAGAGCGGCCTTCCAAAGGTCTATTCCCAGGGCCAACGTTTGAATTACAAAATAATCATTGAACTTATCGATGATCAATTGCGGCAGTTCGTCTGCTTCGCCAAAAACCAGGCGGCAGTTTTCGATATAACCAGTCTTTTTCCTGTAACTCCAGCATTCTGTGATCTTATCAATAAAAAACTGTTCATTGATCTCGATTTTCTTGTCCCTGGTCAACAGCCTGACGATTATCTGTGATTTTGGATTAATGTAGCCTTTGCCAGCAAATTTTCCGTTATCGAAATACACCTCCACAATATCTCCGGCATTAACTTCATCATCGATCTTCTGGACCTCGTTTGCAAATATCCAGGGATGCCCGTTTGCCACCCGGTTTGAGATCTTCCTCTTCAAATAAACTCTTTTCATAATCGCAAGATAGAACAGCCAAACGAGCTTTGGGCCTCACATCCAACCAGTGACCCCTCTGCCTTGATCCTTGAGCCTTATTCCTTGATCCTGCCACCTTGCGCCTGATGCCTTGGGCCCTGCCTTATTAAAGGTCATTTTGTCCCTAAAACTTTGCTTGGCAATATTATTGACGACCTTACCTTTGCACTCAATTTGTCAAAAATGCACAAAAAAAACATCGATAAGGAGCCCAAATTTAATTCTGTTGAAAACCCGGAAAGTGAAGGAAGCATTGACATCAATACCGATGAAAGCCTGAGCGGGACTTCACACCTAAATGAGCCTTTGGAGGAGGAACCGGAGTTGGAAAAATTGAAATCCGAACTCGAAGATCAAAAGGATAAATTCATAAGGAAAGTGGCGGAGTTCGACAATTTTAAAAGAAGAACCGCAAAGGAAAGAGAGGAAATGAGACAAACGGCTGGAAGAGAAGTCATCACTGATTTGCTGGATGTTTTAGACGATTGTGACAGGGCGCAAAAGCAAATTGACCAAAGCGAAGACAACAAGCAAATAAAGGAAGGGGTTTTACTGGTGTTTAACAAACTGCGCAATCTTTTGTCGGCAAAGGGCCTCAAACCGATGCAAACGATCCATGAGCAATTTAATCCGGATCTGCATGAGGCTATTACTGAAATTCCCGCTCCTACGAATGATTTAAAAGGAAAAATCCTGGACGAAATTGTAAAAGGATATTATCTTAATGACAAGATTATCCGCCACGCTAAAGTGGTGGTAGGAAAATAAGCTGGAAAGGATTTAAGGCTGATCCACGACATTTAGAAGAAGCGTTTGAATCTTCGACATAACATAAAACAAAATTTTGTTTTCATAAGGGTGACATGAGTAAGAGAGATTATTACGAAGTTCTGGGTGTATCCAAAGGGTCTACTGTGGATGAAATTAAAAAAGCATACCGCAAGGTAGCTATGCAATACCATCCTGACCGTAACCCGGGCGATAAAGCTGCCGAGGAAAAATTTAAGGAGGCGGCGGAAGCCTACGAGATACTTAGTGACACAGATAAAAAGGCTCAATATGATCGCTATGGGCACGCAGGTGTAAGCGGTAATGGTCGAGGGTATCCGGGCGGCGGAATGAATATGGAAGATATCTTCAGCCAGTTTGGAGATATTTTTGGCGACGATATTTTCGGAAGCTTTTTCGGCGGGCAACAGCGCAGAAGCGGCGGAGGACAGAGGATGAGAGGCGTGAGAGGTAGCAATCTTCGCATCAAACTTAAATTGACTTATGAAGAGATAGCCAGGGGAGCCACCAAGAATATCAAAGTAAAAAAATATGTCTCTTGCCAAACATGCCACGGGAGTGGCGCAAAAGATAAGGGCAGTGTTCAAACCTGCGGCACCTGCGGGGGAAGTGGCCAGGTTCGTCGCGTTACGAACACGTTCCTGGGACAAATGCAAACCGTAACGACTTGTCCTACCTGTAACGGAGAAGGAAGTACGATTACCGCTAAGTGCGGTACTTGCAGAGGTGAGGGCAGAGTATATGCTGAAGAAACCGTAGGGATTGAAGTACCTGCCGGAGTCCAGGAAGGGATGCAGCTAAATATTAATGGCAAGGGTAATGCCGGCGAAAGAGGAGGGCCTCCCGGTGACCTGATTATTTTGATCGAAGAAGAAGCCCATAAAGAGTTGCATCGAGAAGGTTTGAATGTAATTTATGACCTGCACATTTCA
>DASYSW010000604.1:0-4594 GCA_036002905.1 Chitinophagaceae bacterium | reverse complement strand
CATTTACATCATAAGAAAAAAAGAATAATCCTGAATATGTCTTCGTAATGAATTTCCTTTAATCAAATCCGCATGAAACAACCCTCACCCTTTGGGTTCAAACGTTTTTACATTTGGCTGAACGCGCATCGTAACCCCATTAAATTGATTTTTTGAATCAACTTCCTGAGGGCAAGAGAGGAGCACCACTTCGCAAATGCCGAGAACCACCAGGAATTGAATTACATAAATGAAATAGTCTGGAAAGATTGGAGCGAAATTGATTTCAGTCTTTACCCTAATATCTCTATTTTTGCACCCCTTCCGCCCTTACTATAATTCTGGCGGATAAAGGGCGGGATAGCTCAGGCGGTTAGAGCGTTGGATTCATAACCCAAAGGTCTCGGGTTCAACTCCCGATCCCGCTACGGTGGCTGAAATGTTTACAGAGTAGACGTTTCAGCCTTTTTATTATGCTGTGCACTGAAACATATTACTTCCCACTCCCGGGTCTGTTTTTTACCATTGGCCATTGAAGTAATTGTCAATAGTTTACATGATACGCTCTTTGCTAACCATTGGCCAGTCGTGTCTGATGGCATCGTGTTTGTATCTATCCCAGATAAACATGATTTATGAAAAGAATAGCAGGTATCTTGATTGTGATGTTCGCTTGTCTTTTTGGACCGGGGTGTAATGATAAAAAAGATAGGGCGGATAAAAAAAATGTGGTAGCAGCTAGTGAAGTACCCGATGCGGTAAAGAATGCTTTTACTGCAAAATATTCCACGGCAACGGATGTAATATGGGAAAATGCTCATGAAGGTGATGTCGCGACCTATAAGGTGAAATTCAGGAGCAATGATAAGGATATGAAAGCGGAATTTAAGGAGGATGGCTCATTGATCAAAGAAAATGCCGACGATTAAGTCGCATGGCCGGCGAGTTAAAATTTTTGGAGGAATACTTTTTGAAAGAAGGGATATGCAGGTTCTCCTTTCCCTGTTAGCGCCAAGTGTCTAAAGATTTGATCTGATTTTGAAAAACTAAATGATAAGCTATCTATTCTAAAGTAAAGATTGCCTGACATCCGGTCCATACCAAAAGCACTGGCAAGGCGGCACTATAATCTAATTTTGATTGCGCGTCACCCGGATAGCTTATGGAAAGCCAAGGCCGAACTTGAGACACTTATCAGATCCATGTCGAGCTGCTAGCTTATGATCTGAAGAATGAAGAATCGGCAAGTGAAATAGCTAAATGGTGTAGTGACAGGAAACTCGAACTGAAAATTATTTGTATGTCGCTGTTTTTGGGGGATCCCGGGATTATTTATCACTACCACTCAATGAACTTCGTTACATGGTGAGATTAAATATCGAGTCAGCCATGGCGCTTAGTTTGACGTTGCTTCCCCTTCTTTAAAGGAATGCGCCTTCTTATATTTTAAACGTCGCCAGCATAGCGGGGTTTGGTCCTATCCCCATAAAAAACATCTATTCAGCTACTAAAGCCGTTATTTTTTTCAGTTATGCCTTGCGTTATCAACTCCAGGATAAAAATATCAGCGTGAGTTGTCTTGCCCCGCGTCCTGTGTATACAAAGGCTGAGATCGTCAGTGAAACTAGAAAGCAACTCGGCTGGTTCGGTGATAAACTGGCGTTGTCGCCAACAAGAGTTGGGGAGGTTGCAGTACGCAAAACTTTACACAAACGAATGATCTTGTGCCGGGCGCATTGGCGAACGTTATGTTCTTCATCTTGCGTATTGTTCCCCGCCGGCTTGTAAATGCATTTTATAACAAGGTTGGAGAGAAATAGTGAAAATTCAGATTGGAGTTGCCTGATGTTGGATCGATAAATTTGGGATTGAAATAGGTAAATGCTCTATGAATATTTGTAATTGTAGAATAATCATCCCCACCGGCGCGCCGGGTTGTCGTGAACCGAGTGTGGTGCGTTAGTACAACTCCATAGCATTGCACGTTGATGATCGCATATGTATTGATCTATGAAAAATGAAGTTCTTTATAAATGCCTGCCTCTGAGAAAGAGGCTCGAATTTCGAGTTGTTGTAAAAGATCGTTAGCCTGCTCATCCTTTACAAAGACTTCAAGGATGTAAGTAAAAATGCAATTTTCGTAGTATGCTTCATAAATATTCAACTTACTGTGAACACAGAAATGTCGGAAACTATCAAGATCGGCCCCATAGTCGTCAATAAAGATCAGTATTTTGCTTTCGCCAGCCGCGGCTTCCTTCACAGATTCGCACTGCAAAACGGAATAACCGCCTGCCAGTTTTTTTCGCACTTCGACTTCCGGAAACTTTGACCATCTTCTCTCCTTTTGAAAGACGAATTGAAATTCATCGGCAGAGCACCTGTGCTGTGACACGTACTTGAATTTCCCGCTTTTCAGCGTATGCTGCTGTAACGTTGCATTCCACTGTCCATCCATTGATCTTTTATACTGCTCCCATTGTGTAAAAAAGTCCGTACTGTCGAGTGCTGTTTCAAAGGCAACAAACTGGATGATTGTTTCTTCTTTCATTTCAAATCGGTTTTATTCGTTCACACGTATAATGACAGAGCATCCTCTTGTGGTTCGTTGACAATAATCGTTTATCCGTGACGCGAGGCAAATTGAAACGCGGACTCTCCTCCTGAGATGCTTGCAGAAAAGAGCATGGAAATGTAAACAAGAAATGCTCCAGGCTCAAAAATGACGACCGAAGGTACGCTTTAAAGCGCTTAAGCGACTTTTTATTTTGCCGTCAAAGTGGTGACTGAGGCCGGCTTGCCTGGCTGTTCTTGCAGAATTTCTTACCACGAATTTTAATTACAATATTATCGGACATTTATTTTTGGATACGCAGAAATAACGTTACCTTCCTCTGTAAATAGAATACTTCATCATTCAGTTAGGATAAGTAACACTTTAACTTCGAACCGGTAATCGTTTTCCTCCTCTTTTCTTTTTGTTGCGGTGTTTTATTTTCTTTTATCCAAAACTAAATACTCCCATCATGAATATGCATGTTTCTAACCTCGCTTCCGCAGTTGCGAAGACGATTTAAGAAATGTTTGAGTCATTCGGCCAGGTTTCATCGGTCAAAGTGATAAACGACCACGAAACTGGCAGAAGCCCGGGGGTTTGGATTTATACAAATGACATCTGAAACGCAAGCAGCAAAGGCAATGAATAAACTTAGTGGTAAAGAAGTTGACGGCAGATCTATGTACCATAGCTCACGAAACGAAAATCAGCCGAATAAAAGGGGTGATCAATAAATGGGCGGGAAAGAGTAAACAAGTTTCAAAGTAAGAATGAATCATCTAAATGTTCAAAATGTCAAAATTAAAAATTGCCGTCATTGATCTTGTGAGCAAAGGACCTTCGAATACGTTGTGGGCACGTATCATGCATGCAAACCTTGCTAGTATCATGCCGCAGGTGGTGGCTACATGGTGCGAACAAGAAGGGCATGATGTAAGCATGATCTGCTATACAGGTTACGAAGATTTGAGAAAGGAGCTACCGCAACATGTGGATCTTGTTTTTATCTGTTCATTTACACAGGCAGCGTTATTGGCTTATGCGATAAGCAATTATTTTCGCGGAAAGGGAGCCGTAACCGCACTCGGCGGCCCGCATGCCCGTTGTTATCCCGATGATGCTGTTAAATATTTTGATTACGTACTGGGGTTTACACATAAGTCAACCGTCCTGGAAGTGCTCGACAATTGCACACCGCAAGGCGCATCGGGAAGGCAACTTTCCGAAAGAACGCAACCTTCAAGTCTGCCAGGTGTTGAAGAACGATGGAAATTTATCGAGCCAACCTTAAAAAAAGCACCTTTTCTGAAATTTGTTCCAATGATCGCAAGCCTGGGGTGCCCATATACTTGTTCATTTTGCATTGATTCAACGGTGCCTTATCAAGTAATGAACTTTGAACTGCTCAAAAAAGATATGAAGTTTCTCCTTGGCAAATTCAAGAGACCTGTGGTGGCCTGGCACGATCCGAATTTCGGAGTTCGCTTTGAAGAAAATATGAACGCGATTGCTTCTGTTGCGCCTCCAAAAAGTTTTCGTTTTATAGCAGAAAGCAGTTTATCCATTCTAACGGAAGAACATATGAAAGTGCTGCAACGAAATGGGTTCGAGGCGATGCTGCCGGGTGTTGAATCATGGTATGAATTAGGTAATAAATCAAAAACGTCCCACGTGGTAGGTGAACAAAAACTTGGGCGCATATCAGAGCATGTAAACATGATGTTTCACTATATTCCTTACGTGCAAACCAATTTCGTTTTAGGGCTGGACTCCGACGCCGGCGATGAACCATTCGAGCTGACTAAGCGTTTTGTGGACAAAGTACCTGCCGCATTTCCAGGTTATTCATTGCTAAGCGCATTTGGCGAAGCTGCCCCGCTAAATCTTCAATACCAGAGAGAAGACCGTGTACTTGGTTTTCCCTTTCAGTTTCTCAACAATCATCTCGCCATGAATATTAAACCAAAGAACTATGAATGGGTGGATTTTTACGACAAAGTGATTGACCTTACTTCTTACACTTTTTCACCAAGAGCAATTTACCGGCGTTGGGCTGCC
>DASYSW010000603.1:0-14734 GCA_036002905.1 Chitinophagaceae bacterium | reverse complement strand
AGACAAATAATATTACTTGCAAAATCATTTTCGGGATCATTCGGGTCAACAAATGCGTGTTGTGTCCAGTTACCAAGCATCATTACAAAACGGGCAAAGATGAAAGGAATGATCAGCACCATCAATGTCGCTTTTAAATTCAAAAAGCAAAGACCTGTCACGATTACCATAAAGCCGATTTCACTGACTGTGACCTTCCTGTACATTTTTTTTCTTTTACGCCTGAAGAAGTACAAAAAAGTGTCATGAAAGCCAAGAAACATAAATCTCAACCAATAAGATATAAAATCGGAAAAACTATCTCGGTTATAGCCCATTGTACAACTTGCGTCTTGAGGCATATTATTTTCAACATGATGCATTCCCATGTGATGAACGTGATATGAATCACCCAAATGACCGAAAAGGGGGCAAATGCACCAAAATAAATACCTGTTTACCAGCTTATCTTTTTTAAAGAATTTTCTGTGACAAAGACAATGTAGCATCAGGCCAAAGGAACCTTTAAAATAGAATTGTGAAAAATAAAAATAAACAATAGCGACAGGCCACCACAGGTTCCTAAAAACCGGTGTAAACAAGAGTATAGCGACAGGTAAGATCGACAAATGCACAATTGTCAAAAGCCGGACAAATGGCAGATCACGTTTATCATGAATGCGTTTTATCCAAAATTTTTGATATATCGTTAAATGAGCTGGCTTTTCGTAAACTGGATCCGTAATTAGCTGGGGAAGGGGTCTCATTAATTTATTTTAGTAGCGGGATTGGAAACGGTCTAAGGTAGCTCTTTTAGTCAGTTAAAAAAATTATCTCATCAATCGAACCTCTGCGGCGTCAAAGGCGAAGCCCGCTTAGGATTAGGCCAGAATGAAAATTATCCCAGGAACTGTGGCATCTGGGTTCAATCCCCTATCTTTGCGACCCCAAATCTGTTTCGGCAGATTTCCCCGGGTGCAAACGCCGGGGATCCATTGGTTAAAACCCGATTTATTAAATTAAAAACCATTTAATGAACAATTATGAATTAATGGTGATTTTTACTCCTGTTCTGAGTGATGAGGAATTCAAAGCAGAACAAAAAAAATATGCTACCCTCGTCAAAAATGGCGGTGGTTCCCTGGTAGCAGAAAATGCATGGGGCTTGAAATCACTGGCGTATCCCATCCGGAAAAAAACTACAGGTCTTTATTGGGTTCTGGAATACGCTGCACCATCAGACTTTAATGAAAAATTGAAGACCCAGCTTTTGCGCGACGAAAATGTTCTTCGTCATCTTGGGACCAGGCTCGATAAATACGCCGTCGAGTATAACCAGAAAAAGAGAAGCGGTGTACCTACAGGAACTGAAAAAGTAGTGGAGGCTTAATCATGGCAAAAGCAAATGAAATAAAATACCTGACGGCGATCAAGAGCGACAAGCGGGTTAAGAAGTACTGCCGTTTTAAGAAATATCATATTCGCTACATTGACTATAAAGATGTAGAGTTCCTGAAGAAATTTTTGAACGAGCAGGGAAAATTATTACCTCGCCGTCTCACCGGGAACAGCCTCAAATACCAGCGCAAGGTTTCTGACGCAGTTAAGAAAGCCCGACAAATGGCATTGTTGCCATATGTAACTGATCTTTTAAAGTAACCTCACCCTAACCCAGGCAGAATGCCAGGGGACAGTGTTAAACTGGGGTGGTAAAACAAAAATCATGGAAGTAATATTAATTCAAGACGTAGATAATTTGGGTGGTACCAATGAAGTTGTAAAAGTTCGTAATGGATATGCCCGCAATTTTCTTCTTCCGCGCAAGCTGGCCATTGAAGCAAATGCCGGCAACCTGAAACAACTTGAAGAAAAGATGAAACAGCAGAAGAAGAAAGAAGAAGCGATGCTCGCGGAAATAAATAGCGTCGTCGCAAAACTCAATGAATCACCAATAAAGATCGGAGCCAAAACAGGAACCAGCGGCAAGATCTTCGGAAGTGTAACCAATCTGCAAATAAGCCGCGCAATTCGTGACCAAAAGGGATATGAAATAGATCGCAAAAAAATCACCCTGCCTGAAGAAGTCAAAGAATTGGGCACTTACAAAGCGCATATTGATTTTGGAAATGGAAAGGCAACCGATGTTGAGTTTGAAGTAATCGCGGAATAATTATAATATTCTAAAGCTTTTGGAAGACCGTCCCGAGACATCGGGACGGTCTTTTGTTTATTGAAATGACTTGGGGATAAACGGAGGGAAGTCCCAACTGGCGGGATTTGCGACGTAATAAGCCGTTAGGCAATAGCCAATTGCAAGCCCTCCCCATAAAAAGCCAGCCTTTTTTCATTATGTTACCTAATTATCCTTATTTTCGTAGTGTCTTGGTGTTCTTTTCAGTCGTACAAAGTCCTTGAACGTCTCCTTTTTTGCGTGAATGTTCAGTTCATTGTTTCACTGTTGGCACTTATTGTTTTTTTAAAATTATCTCACAAAATGAACATTTACGTAGGAAACCTAAGTTGGGGTCTTAAAGATCAGGATCTGGCCAACTTGTTTGCACCGTTTGGTGAAGTATCTTCTGCTAAAATCGTGACCGACAAATTCACTCAGCGCAGTAAAGGATTCGGATTCGTTGAAATGGCTAACGATGAAGAAGCCCAGGCAGCAATTGCCCAACTCAACGGAACTGAAGTTGAAGGTCGCAGCCTTGTAGTTAACGAAAGCCGTCCTAAACAAGAAGGTGGCGGCGGTGGTGGCTACAAAAAACGCAACTTCGGCGGAGGTGGCGGCGGCTACAACAAAGGCGGTGGCGGTGGCTACAACAAAGGTGGCGGCGGCTACAACCGTGGCGGTGGCGGCGGCGGATACAACAGGGATTATTAATCGCTATTTTAAAATACATCTTTGTTATTCAAAATCCTCTCAAGGTTGGGAGGATTTTTTATTCCTACTACACGTTTGACTATGCGTAAGAAAATTTTGTTGCCTAAGATAAAGAAGCTTTAATTTTTTAGTCATTCTTTTTCCATGACATTTTCTCGATGACCGGCAATAACACTTCGGCTAAATAAATTTCACCAACAACCCATTGGCGCCGACTGCACATCTCAAGCAAGTTTCAATTAGTGCAACCACTTTATGTGCGTTCAATAATCATTCAGAAAAACGAAAAATACCAAAGAATTAGGCGGAAATAGTTATTGTATAAAATTGAAATTGGAAGAATTTTATACAATGAAAGATATGACTAATTGAAAGTAACGCTGCCTGTCTGATCCTGGTTATAGTGAGAGATGAGATTTTTACTGAAATATTTTTTTGCAAACGCGATAAATGGACTTCAAACTCAGGTATCGTGTTGCCGGAGACACACTCAATTAACAACAAAATTCACATCATTGATGAACGTCGGCTGAAAAATCAGGTCGTCGTCAATCTATTGCATATCTGTCCGAACTAACACTCTTCGAAAACTTCTCCGAGTTATTTCTTGGTTGTTACTTTTTTAAATGATTGACTACTCAATCCAGGGATTTCATGATCTCCAATAAACATTTATGAAAAGAAATTTATTGCTTATAACGATCGCACTTGTCTTCGCGTATTACGCGAATGCTCAACCCTGTGGTTCCGGTAATGCCTGGCTTGGAATTACCAATGACTGGTTCACTCCTTCCAATTGGTGTACCGGGGCAATTCCCATTGCAACAACAGATGTGATCATTCCTTCAGGCACTCCTAATCAGCCCGTCATTAATGCGTCAGGAGCGGTATGCCATTCCATTAATATTTCGAGCGGTGCCTCACTAACTATAAATGGAAGCAACACTTTATCAGTTTCGGGGGATTGGACAAATAGTGGAACGTTCAATGCCAACAATAGCACAGTATCATTTACGGCAAACACGGCAGTAACTCAAACACTCTCGGGGAATACAAGCTTTAATAATATTTCAAAGCCCAACGCAAGTTCAACTTTATCGTTTGGAAGCAGTACAACAACAATTGGAAATAATCTAAGCATTGCGGCGGGTTCAATGAGCGGGGGAACTTCAACAATAATTTTTACAGGAACTGCGGCCAGTCTCCAGGGCAATAGCACAAAAGACTTCTACAACCTGGAAATAAGTAATGGCGCTGTTCTGACGCAAACGGCAGGAACAAATGTCAACGTCAGTAATTCATATAAGAACAACGGAACATTCATTCAAAGCAGCACACGCTCCATAACGTTTCAAACCGTTTCACAAACACTGTCCGGATCAGGTGCATCCACATTTGGCAACGTAACTGTCTCCGGTGCAATCATACTAAATGCTGGCACACACGATTTTTCAGTTCAAGGCACATTTAATCTTTCCGGTGTATCCGGTACATTTAATGGGGGTAGTGCCAAAGTAACCTTTTCGGGTTCGGCCGCTTCTTTAGGATCGGGGCCGGGAACAATTAATTTTAATAACGTCACTATTAGTGGAACGTTCTCAAATGCAGGCAACAAAAACTTTGGTATAGCGGGAAACTGGATAAACAATGGTTCTTACAATGCGGGAAATGAAACGATCACATTCAATGGCGGTTCGCAAACAATCGGAGGAAGTGTTTCAACAGCATTTAATAATCTTATTATTGGCGGTACTGCAAACAAAACTCTCGACAATGACATTACGGTCAACAATGCACTGACATTGGCTAACCGGAACATTGATGCCAATACAAATTCAAAAACCGTATATGCAAAAGGAACCGTTACAAGAAATACAACAGGTCATATAATTGGCAATCTGAAAAAGGACATTCCTGCCGGTCCAAATATTACCAAACTATTTGAGGTTGGCACGTCGACCTATGTGCCGGTAAGCATCACGTTCTCAACAGTTACTGCCAGTGGCTCTCTTACAGCAAGAACCGATAACGGAGATAATCCAAATATTGCGGTTTCAACTTTAGATGCGAATAAATCGGTCAACCGTTACTGGACATTAACCAACAACGGAATCGATGGCAGCGATTACGATGCTACGTTCGAATTTGTTGCCGGTGATGTGGATGGCGGCGCGAATACAAATAATTTTAAGATCGGCAAGTACAGCAGTACCTGGGTGTATCCTGCCAGTATAAATGTGGATGCAACCCATGTAAAGACAACAGGTGTAAATGGATTTGGAGATTTTGCCATAGCAGAAGTAGCGTGTACGTCGCCGTCCATTTCGGATCAGCCATTGGCATCGCAGAGCATTTGTGAAAACGATGTATCTACAGACCTGGTCGTTGTCGAAAGCGGGGACGATTTATCGTATCAATGGTATGTTGACAATGATAATAACGGGTTTGATGGGAATCCTGTCGGATCAAACAGTAATTCATATGCTCCGCCGACAAATATCCCTGGAACACTCTACTATTATTGCACAGTGACAACAGGCTGCGGGACGGCCATATCAGAATATGCAACGGTTACTGTAAACCCGCTATTAACCTGGTATCGTGACGCTGACGGTGATGGGCTCGGTGATGCTTCAAATTCAACAGAGGCTTGTTCATCACCGGGAGGTTATGTAAGTGACAATTCTGATTGTAACGATGATGATAACACAGTTTATCCCGGTGCAATAGAGATCTGTGATGGCCAGGATAATGATTGTAATGGGATCATCGATGAAAATGTGAAGACGACCTTCTACCTCGATGCGGATGGTGATGGATTCGGCGATGCCTTAAATTCAACACAAGCATGCGCAGCACTGCCAGGATATGTGATCAACAATACAGATTGCAATGATAATGACAACACAGTTTACCCTGGTGCAGCAGAGATCTGTGATGGCCAGGATAATGATTGTAATGGGATCATCGATGAAAATGTGAAGACGACCTTCTATCGCGATGCGGATATCGACGGATTCGGTGATGCCTCAAATTCCACGCAGGCTTGTACAACACCGCCAGGATATGTGATCAGCAATACAGATTGCAATGATAACGACAATACGGTTTATCCCGGTGCAGGAGAGACCTGCGATGGGCTGGATAATGATTGTGATGGGATCATTGATGAAAATGTAAAGACGACCTTCTATCTGGATGCTGATGACGATGGATTCGGTGATGCCTCAACTTCCACGCAGGCTTGTACAACACCAGCCGGATATGTAACCGGCAATTCAGATTGCAATGATAATGATCCGTCTGTTTATCCGGGTGCACCAGAAATTTGTGATGGAAAAGATAATGATTGTAACGGCTCAATAGATGACAATACAGGAGTAATTACGTTCTACCTGGATGCAGACGGCGATGGATATGGCAATTCTTCAGGGCCATCTTTGCAATCATGTTCGACTCCTGCAGGCTACGTAAGCAATAACGGCGATTGTAATGATGTAAATGCAGAGATTCATCCGGGCGCCCCGGAGATCTGTGACGGAAAAGACAATAATTGTGATGGCCAGGTAGATGAAGGCTTCGATACAGATGGTGATGGATATAAGGCATGCGAAGGTGATTGCAATGACAATGATGTAGGTATTTACCCGGGTGCTCCGGAGATCTGTGACGGCAAGGATAATAATTGCAATGGCCAAATTGATGAGGGAGTAAAAACGACTTTCTATCGTGACACAGATGGCGATGGTTTTGGTAATGGATCAATAACGATACAGGCTTGCTCTTCGCCCAACGGTTATGTTAGTGTAAATGGAGACTGCAACGACGTTGACGCGGCCATACATCCAAATGCTGTTGAGATCTGCGATGGAAAAGACAACAACTGTGATGACCTTGTTGATGATAATGTCCAACCTGTACAATGGTACAGGGATAGTGATGGAGACGGTTATGGCAGCTCTGTTAATCCAATCGGGTCTTGCTCACAACCTGCAGGGTATGTGAATATAAATGGTGATTGTGACGATGGTGACCCGGCAGTTCGTCCTGATGCGCCTGAAATTTGTGACGGAAAAGATAATAATTGCAACGGCCAGGTAGATGAAAATACGGGCAATACTTATTTCCGCGATGCAGATGGCGATGGTTATGGTAATCCACTTCTCAGTGTAAAGGCGTGTAGCAAACCATCGGGATACGTAAGCAACAATTCCGATTGCAACGACAGCAAATCATCGATTCACCCGGGCGTAAAAGAAATATGCGGAAATGGCACTGATGAAAACTGCAATGGCGAGGTAGATGAAGGTTGTGTTACGACGACAAAAGTCTGCGCATACAACCAATCTTTTTATGACAACAATACGATAGTTTGTGTGCCAAACGGCATCTCGCCCACAGGACAGATCATGCTTAGTGCAGTCGATACCCAACCAGGCGATTCCGTGATATTTGGATTAAAAACATCCGGCAGATTTTTCACGCTTAAAAAGTCGGACATTCAAAGCGGGATCATTTATAAATTGTTGCCGGGCATTGGCGCTTCTAAAGCGCTCAAAGGCTATGCTACTTATACAAAATCTGCGACCTGGAGCAATGTACCATTGACCTCCGGGGGAGCTATCCAAAATGAACTACTCGCCCAAACGATGACTCTTTTCTTTAACCAGCAAGTTTCGCAACAATTAAGTTCATTATCATTAAATACAAATTTGAGCATTTGCAAACTTACCCTTTGTGTTCTGCAAGGAAATCTCATCCAGGTGAAATTCCCGGCGAAATCAGCGGTATCAAACTGTTTACAAACGAAATACGGCACCCAGGGAATTACCGTTGGCAATCTTTACAAACTGGCAAATGAGCTACTGGGTAACACTAATACATGCAATCTGAACTATGCAGATGTAACTGACGCCATCAGGAGCATTAATGAATTATTCAATGGCTGCGTTCTCGTCAACATTTCAGGTTCCGTTAACGGCAACATTCAAACCATCACTACAAGGTTATCAGGAAAAATTATAAACGACACAACCACTACAAACGAGACAGGTGAGTTAACAGCAACCGCTTCTCCCAATCCCTTCCGGAATAATGTTAGGTTTAATATTATTTCGCCGGAAACGGGTAAACTTACAATCCTTGTCTATGATGTAAGCGGAATAAAACGAGGCGAACTTGAACAGAACGTTATCAAAAATATCCCGACAACAATATGGTACAAGAACGAACAATTAAAACAGGGAGTGCTGTTCTACCGCATATCGATCAACAACAAAACCACCACAGGTAAAATAATGCAGGTGAATTGAGAAGGTTTATGAGGGTGTTAAAAAAGACAGGCGTAAAGCCTGTCTTTTGCTTTCTATTCGAAGATGAGATACTTCAGACGATAACCATTTGAAATGACGGCTCATCACTGTACCACTCTCACCACTCCTGCCCCATTATAAGAATGATATTCCCCATTGTACATAGCATCTGCACTCACTGGTCCCATTTTGTAAATGCCGGGTGACACCGCACGAACAGCATAATAATACATTTGAGGCCGATAGAATCTCAGGTCGACAAAAAAATGAATGCGGTCATCGCGAACATCCAGCGCAGTTGGCTCGTTCATATTTTTTATCCAATCCATTCCCGGAATTTCTTTGGTCCTTGGATTTTCAATTTCAAAACCAGCAGGCAGCAGGTCGGTGATCACAATATTATCCACGGCCGTTGTATACGCATTTTCCAGGCTAATACCCACAATGATCAGCTCATTTTGTTTAAAAGTATTCGCGGTAAGGAGGTTTCCAAAACGATCATAGAAACGTTTTCTCACCCGTATATAATTGTCTTCCTCTTTGTATTTACCACTTGCACTGATTCCCTCCGATTGCCAGTAATAATATAGTCTTCCATTTCCCTTTGTTTCTATCTGGATATTATTTCCCTTTAATAAAGAAGCATCTCCTTTCCATCCATTTGAAACCTTTGCTATTGCTTTACCATTTACTTTTACTTCTGCTGTTACATCCGACTTGTTGGCACTCCGTGCCAGCTTGCCCAGCGCTAAAAATGCAAATGCTCTCTCCTGGGTGCTGAGCCAATAACGGCTTTTTAATTTATCACTCACATGTTTCGCCATTGTTCCAATTTGCGCATTGCCTGGATCAACATCGATCAATGCGTTCAACGCGATCGCCTCGTCACGAATATCTGAGTAATAACTTCCTCCCGTTTGTGGCACTGATTCTTCGCCGCTGAATGAGGTTGGCAACATGGCACCGAAGGACTTCTTGTCGCCGGCAATAGCATAGGCTGAGGCCAATAGATATTTACTATCCAATGCAAGAATGCCCTGCGTTGATTTGTAATAATTCATGGCTGAAATATTGGAACGCCCGGCCAGCGCCAATACATACAATCCATAAGCAACTTCCTTCGGAGCGATCTTCCTGTTTTGATTTCGGTTGTAATAGTAGATAATGAGCTCCCGGTTTTTTAACCTGGTGGCGATATAAGAAAGCATTGTTTCGATCAAACTGTTATCAACATCAAAACCAGCCTTTCTTGCCTCCAGTAAAAAATGTGCTGCATAAATTGTGGCCCACCAGTCTTCCCTATCCTCATTGTCCCAAAGTGTAATAGCTCCATTATACAACTGGCGCATTTTTATTTTTCGGATGGCCTCGATAATATTCGTATTTGCATTCAGTTTATTTTGCTTCAGATTCAATCCAACCAGGTCGGCCAAATCGCCATAATATAACTGGGGAAAGGCAGCAGATACAGTTTGTTCAGTGCAACCGTAGGGATATTCCACCAGGTAGCGCAATTGATCAGTTAATTCCAAGGCAGGTGAGCGGCTAACAACTAACTGGTAATTGATACTCCCGGGAATAAAATCGCTCGTATTGATGGTTACCGGTTGCGTACTCCCACCTGCAATTGATCCACTTCCGGACATTTTTTGTAAAGTCGACGGTGGTCGAACAGATATTTCTGTTTCGTCAGAAAACTTTTCGCCAAGGCCATTCACTATCACCGAAATTTTTCCGACCGCAATAGCAGGATCAGCTATCACCTGGAATGTTGCCCGGCCCTCACTGTTTGCATTCAGCGAAAGAGACTGTTTATTGCCTCCAATTATTTTTAACGGGCCGCTCACTTTTAAATCAGCAGATACATTGGTTGCTTTTGAAGTTGTATTGCTTAAAGTAACCGCTACCGTCACCGTATCGCCGGGACTTAAAAACCTCGGCAAAGCTGTGCTAATGACAATTGGGTCGGCAACGATCATGGTATTTTCTGAAGAACCGAAACTCTGGTCCTTGTAAGCAACAGCCATCAATCTTACTTCGCCACTGAACTGGGGCACATCAAATTCAAAATTTGCTTCCCCACTTCCATTTGCTTTGGCAATTCCACTCCAATAGCTGAGGATCTTAATTCTCTTAGCAGGCATCGGGTTCACTCTTTTTTTCATTTCAAGGTCAACGTCACCGCCTGTGCTGCTTAGTTTAGCCCTTACTTCCGGGAATAACAATGGATAAAGGTCATACGCATCCACCTGCAACGCTTTTTTCTGATAAAAATAATTGTAGGGATCGGGCGTTTCGAAATTGCTTACCTGCAACACGCCATTGTCAACGGCAGCGAGCGTCACAAAGCTTCCAGGCGCTGCCTTTACCTTTACTTTTTGATGAGTACGTGAGCGAACAGATTTTTGCGCAGTGATCTCAACAGGCATGTTCCTGCTTTTTTCTTCCACTTTGACATTCACAAAACCATGCGCGACTGTAAGCGGGATATCAGAGACATCATGAGGTTTTATAAGCGTTGCCGTGACGTATACATTAGGGACATCATCTCCGGACATTTTAAGGTCCACACTTGCCGTTCGTTTATCAACATTCAAATATTGATACGAAAGCACATGATCCGTTTCAGTCGTCACCAGCAGGCGACCACTGAATGGGGTTTTGAATAACGCTTTTACCGTTTCTCCACTGAAATAGGATTTTTTATCGAGCTCAATATCCACATGCCCTTCATTGTTCACTTCGAACGAGCTATTGTCTCCCCAGCTCCAGCTGCCATAACTATAAAAACTTCTCCTGACATATGAATTTGATCCCGGCTGATAGACTCTCAATTCATAATCTCCCGGGGAACGTGGTACATACGAATAGACTGCATTGTTTCCAACACTCACCTGGTTTTCGATCATCAGCTTGTCTTCCTTTTGCGATTCATACCGGAAGTAACTGCCGCTTCTTGCCAGCACGGTTTTGTATTCGTGTTTTATTACCTGCACCTTTGCTGTAGAATTCACTAAGTTTCCATCTTTATTTACTGCAGCCAGCTGAAATTTTACAGGCTGATTCAATGCGTAGTAGTAAAACCAGTCTTCTTTGATTCCAAAAAATATATCCTGTGTAACCAGGTCAACAGCTGAGGCGCGACTAACAGGTCTGCCCGTCTCATCAAATACAGTCGTATAAAAATTGGCCTGCAGCAATCCATTATTTGCATACATTTTATCCAGTGTGAAAGATTCTGACGCATGACCATCTGCATCCGTTTTCCCTTCCTTGACCTGCTTTTCAATAGTTGTGTTGGGATTAGCCAGGCTAAAATCATAATCGTAGAACTTTTCCGGCGAAAAATATTTTTGTTTTACCTGGATCTCGCATTCATAGTTCCTGTTGGCGGCGGGAGGACCAAAGAAATTCATTGCAGAGATGTCGAGTGATGTCGATTCACCTGGTTTCAAAAAATTCTTGTCCAGCTTTGTGTTTACTTTAATCCGATCAGGCACAAATTCTTCGATCATGAAATTTTTAGAACCAAGCAATACATCATTTGACGTGTAGACTTCCAAAGAATAGCTTCCTGTAATTGCAGAAATATCAATGGGGATGGTGCCTTCAACTGATCCCTCTTCATTCAAATTTTTACGGAATGACTTTATTTCCTTTCCATTCGGCAAAAGAAATTTCAGCTTCACGGGAATATCGCCTGGACTTTTCCATTGCCTGTCACGAATAATCACTGAGAAATTAATTTTCTCACCGGGGCGATAAATGTCTCTTTCTTCATAAATAAAAGCATCAAGACCTGTTGTATTGTTCCTTTTTCCCCCAACGTCAAAACGTGATGTATTTACAGCTGTGTTATTAAAAGGAAGGTAGTTAAAATCGTCAGCGGTTTTGGCAATGATCATGGCTGGCTTAAAACCGCTAAAATCTTTTTTTGTATAGCTGATCTCTGCAACTCCGTCTGCATTGGTTGCGCCGGTACCGATCAATTGATTATTGTTTGCATACAGGGAAATATTTACCCCGTCAACAGCATTGGTCGTTTTAATGGAATTTGTAAATACAAAAATTTTGTCTTCGCCCTGCTTTGCGATCAAACCAATATCAGAAAGGGAAATAAATCTCGAATCACGGACCCAGTAATCTTTTGTCGAACGGATCATCACATGATAGATTCCTTTGAAGTCGGGCAGCCGGTCTTCAAACTGCGAAAAGTTAAGTATTCGACCTGCACCGCTTTTGGGCAATGAGCGTGTGTCAACTTCTTTCTCATAGATCACATCACCCATCGTAGCTTCATCCCGGCTACCTGCGTAGTCATAGTCGTAGTTATATTCATCATCTCCTTCATCATCGTTCGATCGTCGTGTTTCCCGTGGATAATAGCCATAACGATTTGACACGAGGAGGTTGCTTTCATAAATTTTTGAGATCACTATTTTCACTTTTGGAACATTGGTGATCTTTACTTCAATATTTTTTCCACCCTGTCTTGATAAATAGACCGCTTTACTATTTGTGAAAGCAATATTAGCTTCCAGTTCTCCAAAAGCAATACTTCCATTGTATTCCTCTTTTAATATGCCGCCGATCTTGCCACGCAAGCCCTGTTGAATGGTCAATGCGTAGCTCTTTTCAACATCAAATCCCGAGCTGCGGATCATAAACCCGTTATCTGTCAATTCGGTCGTGTATTTTACCTGTGGTTCAAACTTTATAAGTGAAGAAAGATTTTCGCCCGTGAGTTGCTGGCTTGTTGTAACGGTTACAACGCCGTCTGTTCCGTCGTGTTCTGACTCTACATTTTGGATGGTTAGTACATAAGGTGAAGGAATCGACAGTGAGCTCGTGAGAGCGTCGGTTGTTACATTCGTTCCATCTTCGGGTTTCAGGCCCTTGTCAATTACGATCTTTGCATCATAGTTTTTATCTTCTGTTTTTGCCAGTCCGTTGATCCGAACAGATATTTTATTATCCGCCGACAGCGTCTGAAAGCTATGTTGCATCGGCTTTCCATCTACTTCAATTCTTAATTTATCCTTTAAATCATTCGGGTCAATACGATAGTTGAAATAGAGATCGACCTGCGGAACAGGCACGCGGCTTTGGTCGTCCTGTAATACCCATGTCACTTGTGCATTGTCCAGGGTAAGAGCAGGCGTATGAAAATTGATTCCATCAGCATCTTTTACTGCTCCGTATTTACTATACCGCAATACTTCGCTGCCGATCCTGGCCTTGTACGCAGTCGCGGCCATGAGCTGGGTAGAAGGGGAAAAAACTAACTGATCAGGACTTTCCCAGCGAAAACGGCCTTTTATAGATGGTTCAAATGAAATATATTCAGTGGAATCCCATTGGTTGAGCATAGAATCCTTCACCAATGAATTACTAAACCGAAACACCAGATTCCCTAGTTGAGGAACTTCACCTTTCGCATTTGTATAATCAAGTTTTACAGAATTGCGATTGCAGGCAGAAAAAAAAACGGCAACCAGCCCGATTATGATCGGGGCAGCTACCGAATGAGTTTTGATACGCATATAGATTTTTGGTTATGGTAAGCTTTGAAAAATTAAGTTAAACAAATTCAGTCAGGCAAAAAATTTCGCTTATCAATCTTTTTTCACAAAGAGAAAAACAGAAATTAGTATTGCAGAATTAACTAAGGAGGGATGTCGCGTGTTGGCCTTGACGAGTCTGAAGAGTCCATAAAGAAGGAAAAAATTTCCTAACGAAAGTTAATATTGAAAACTATCGTTCGCAAATTTAGATAGATAAATATTTGTTAAGCCGGATGAAGCGCAAAATCACAAAACAAAAGCTTATTGGTTTTTTAAAATGGTTGGGCCTTGGCGTCGCAGCGGTAATAATTCTATTCTTTATCCTCAACTGGATCTTTCCTTTACCCGATAAAATTGAATACTCCCCGATCATTACGGACAGCAAGGGTGAGGTGATCAATGCATACCTGACCAAGGACCAAAAATGGCGGATGAAAATGGAGCTAAATGAAATTTCACCATTACTCAGAAAAACGATCATTGCCAAGGAAGATAAATATTTTTATTCCCACCCGGGCGTTAATCCCCTGGCGATGGTAAAAGCATTTTTTAAAAATGTTTTTCGGATGAAAACTGCTTCGGGTGCCAGCACGATCACCATGCAGGTAGCGAGAGCGCTGGAACATCGAAAGAGAAATATCGGCAGCAAGATCATTGAAACATTCCGCGCGCTGCAACTGGAATTAAAGTACAATAAGAGTGAGATCCTGCAAATGTATCTGAACCTTGTTCCTTATGGCGGCAATATTGAGGGAGTAAAATCGGCGGCCATCCTTTATTTCAATAAAGACCCCGATCATCTGTCATTGGCCGAGATCACGGCTCTTTCTATTATCCCGAACCGTCCTTCATCATTAGTAATTGGAAAGAATAATAAACTCATTGTGCAGGAAAGAAATAGATGGCTGAGAAAATTTGCCAGGGAAAAAGTCTTTTCGCAAAAAGAAATTGAAGATGCGTTGGCCGAACCTTTAACGGCTGGTAGAGGAACCGTT
>DASYSW010000602.1:0-2658 GCA_036002905.1 Chitinophagaceae bacterium | reverse complement strand
TAAACAAAGGCTTAGGTGGTATAAATATTGAAGTAATTGGAAAAATTGTTAAACGATTTTTTAAGATCGGTAAGGAGCAAGGAAAATTTCAATACGCTGGTCTATTTAGGTGCTTCGGTTTTTAGTGCGTTCGCAGGCTTTATCATGCTTCGGTATTTTACAAAATACCTGGGGCCTGAAGATATCGGCATTTTTGGATATGTTTCGGCGGTAAATGCATTCCTTATTCCCATTCTCACGCTGAACCTTCAAACATTTTATCTTAAAGAAGTTTACAGAAACTCGTCAGGTGGAAATAAAAAAGAAATACTTGGAACAGTAGTCATTTTTACATTGATCTGGACGACCCTACTTACAATCCTCCTTACTTTCGTGGGAAGTATAACTTTCCAAATCCTGAAAATAAAATTTCCCTTTTTTCCCTACATGTTTCTCACCCTGCTGAGCAATTTCGGTCTTGCAAGCTCCAGCTATATTTTCTTTCAATATCGTGTTCTCTCAAAACCATGGTCATACTTCTGGGTCACTGTTATTCAAACGATCTTATTGATCGGTTTTGGGTATTTTTTTGTTGGATTTATTCATTGGGGTATCTATGGACGCATCCTCGGAGTTTTTATTGGCACCACTTTATTTGGAATACTTTGTTTCTTCTTGTTGAACACACACATGGTGTGGCGGATAAACACGAAGATTTTAAAAAAAGGATTTCGGTTTGCCCTTCCACTCGTTCCTTATAGCATTGCCACGCTATTGTATGACCTCCTCGATCGTTTTTTTCTTGAAAGATATTCGGCGAACCTGGCCAGCACAGGTATCTATAATATGGGTTCGCAATATGCGCTGGTATTGAGCATGCTTTCGTTGGCTTTTTACCAGGCATACGAACCTGTAATTTTCAGACTAGTTGCCGAAAAAGATGACAAGACTGTGAATCGGAGTGTCATCATGCTGAATAATTTTATGCTGATAGCTGCCTTACCTCTTATCTTGTGTGCAGGCTGGCTGATTGGTTACCTGACAAATGGTAAATTCCTGGCATCTGCATATATAGGAGGCCTTTTGGTGGTGGCATTTTATTTTCGTTCATCATATATTATGCTCAATACAGTTCTTTCTGCGATGAGCCGTACCAGGGAAATAATGTGGTTCTCTTTGATGGGTTTGTTATTCGTCATTATCATGAGCATTTATTTAGTACCAACTTATAATAATGCCGGGACTGCCATCATAAAAATACTTTTGTATGTAATAATGTTCCTGAGTTCTTACCTGATCATACGGAAGTCGCGGGCTTATCTTTTATATATTATACACACGATCTTCACGGGAAGCGTTTTGGTCGCGCTGGTGATCATTCTTAAAAAAATAAGTTACCTATGAGTGGTGAGCGGAAAGGGATCAGGGAATTAGCCGAGCAGTTTAAAACGATGGAAGCGAAGCATGATCTTTTTAGCAGAAAAACTGAAGATGGCGTTTACTACTGGGACGTTTTCCGCTATATGGTTTACATGACCATTTTATCCCGGAATGGGATTTATGAAAATACTGATATTTTTCTCGGGCAAGATGAAGTTGCCCCGTGGAAAAAATTGGTTAAAGCTTTGCGGCTGTTTCCGGATTATCTTATCAATGAATGCCGCTTTGCTTTCCTGCTTTCCCGAAGAAAAAAATATTGCTTCTTAAAGATATCGCGATTTCAGGATGACAATGGGAGGCCTGTTGATCTGCTTTTCCAGGATATCTATGAGCAGGTGCGGGACGATGCATTTGTAATGGAGTATTTCCGTCACCCATCTTTTCGATGGCTAAAGCAAAATATAAAAAACGGATACTTTCTTTATCCTCTTCAAATGAGCCTGCTGTTGAAAAAGGAAAAAAAAGACGACTGGGGATTTTTATCTCAGCTGATCAATAAAGAATTTGAAGTTGATGTAAGCTGGCCGAAGGCTTTTCAGGCGAGTATATCCAAATACAGAAAGGAGTATCGTTTCTTTTCGTCCTTATTTCGGCGGATCAAACCAGGTTTTCTTTTTTTTCAGTCGGATCCAAAAGGCATGATCGCTGCTGCCAATGACCTGGGTATTTTGACGCTCGATCTTCAGCACGGTCATATAAACAATGTAGGGATGACTTACTCCTATCCAACAAATGTTGACTTGAGTCATGTCAACTCTATACCAAGTATCGTTTTAACGCTGGGCGAGTTTTGGAACGGGATCATTGATTTTCCCAATCGAAAGATCACTTGCGGGAGTAGTTATTTTTACATTCCTCCGGACAAGGATAGTAACAAGAAAAAGGGGGTCATGGCTGTAAGCGGCTTATTTATCCATAATTTTTTGGCCAGGCAAATCGCAGAACTGGCAAAACGCCACCCCGAAATTGTTTTTTATTATAAGTTGCATTCAAACCAGGGTCACCAGATAAAAGAATGCAAAGCGTTTTTTGATTCGTATGAAAACGTAAATGTTATATACACCGAGAAAAATGTGAAGGAGATAATGGAGGACTGTTTTGCGATTGCGCTGGTTCAATCTTCAGTTGCTTACCAGGCGCTGCAGAAGGGCTTAAAGGTTTTCATTTTCAAGAACGCTTATTACGAGGCATCGTATGAGATCTTTAACCAGGATGGAGTATACCTTGTTGATGGTTGGA
>DASYSW010000601.1:0-2501 GCA_036002905.1 Chitinophagaceae bacterium | reverse complement strand
GAAAAATATATTCATATCCAAGGTACCGGATGGATGGGTTACTCCAGTTTTTACCGCACTGCCTGCGCAGCAACCTGGTACGGCGAATGTAACGTTGACATGGATGGGACCTGTAAAGGGCAACTATATCATTACTTTTCTCAATGCCGGGCAAAGAATTCAGTTGCCGGCCCGCGGAAGTGATCCTTTCCGAAGTTCCGGAGTATATCCTGATCCGAATAAGGGGGATCCGGAACTGACCATTGAGGAAACCACCGTATTTACATTGGAGATTTCGGTGAACGTCGAGGGCTATCAACAACCGCTAGTGATCGAAAAGCAACAAACAGTCACGATAGGTAAAGTGCCGAACATTACTTGTTTTAAAGGCAATTTACAGGGTACCACCGGTAAAAAGGTATTGAACCTGACCTGGAAAACAACGGAGTCAGATAGCGTTCAGGGTTCATGGACAAATAATGGAATTCCATTAAACCCTATCAAAGACTACCCGGTTTATCCTCCATTTGATCCTGCCTATTACCTGGTCGCAGAGGCGGAGGGTGTAACAAATATTGATACAAAATATTTATACCTTGATCTTGTGCCATCCAATACTTTTAAATGTGGCAGTTTGCCTTGGTCTATTGGCATTACACCCGATAGCGGGTTGTTGGTGGTTGCAAATACGGAAGTTTATACCGTGAGTATTATTGACACGCTAAGCTGGAGCATATTAGCCACGATTCCAAACCTGTTACTCAACTTTGGCCGGCTGATTGTTTTATCCAATGCCCGGGCGCTGCTGTCAGGCGTGACGGGCGAAGTGCCTGACCAGTACGGTTTCTTTTTGATTGACCTGGAAAACAATACAGCCACCCAAGTAATCTCAGGGATAGCAGTCAACGGGATGTCATCCCAATTAATGTTTGACATAATACAGAACACGAACCAGATTCTCTGCGCTGTGAATACCATCATAGCACGCTACGAATTACAAAACTATAGTGAGGTAGCGCAGGCTGTTATTTCACTTTCGCCATTGGATATAGCAGTTGTTCCGAACGGATTAACGGCCATCCTAGTCGGAATCGATGATAACATTCAAATCAACATTGCTATAATAGATATAGAAAGCCTTCAAGTCATCAAGCAACGGCCTGCAGGTTTCTCTGCCGATCAGGTGAGTATAACACCCGATGGGACTTATGCGCTAATAAGTTCCTATCAAGCCACTACAGTACAAATCCTGAATACGGCTGACCTCTCTGTGGTCGGCACACTCGATACGGGTGGTTCTTATGTTAATGCGCAGAGGATTGATGGTGCCGGCAAGCGGGCTTTGTTGTGTACAAATGCGAATACGGTACTAGTACTTGATTTTGCAAGCTTTACATTTACAAAGTCGATTCCGGTAGGCCAGCAGCCTCAATGCCTGGCTTTTTCATCTGACTCCTGCTCGGCATTCGTAGGTAATATGAATGATGGAACGGTTACAGCAATAGAGGTTAATGTGATGGCATAAATTAAGAGCTCATGCGGGCTGAACCGGTATCAAGATACTATCCAGGAATTTATAATCAATATTCAATACCTACCTAATGCGAAAACAAACAGCACCCACTCAATACAGGCAAGGGTTTCAGAACATGAAGCCCTTTTTTTATTTATCCTCGTTTGCATACTTTTCGACATACTCTAAACAAGGTTCTTTAGTTTATGGCCCTGGTCGCTGCGAAACAGTCCATTGCTGAAGCAATAGATAATTGCGGTACTTTAAACCGTTCGCTGGGCCAATAAATTTGAGTGAATCAAACGATATCTCAAGAAGGTATTTCAAGCGAAGCGCTCCAAAAGTATTTTTTCGACTCTTCCCGCTGTTAATAGAAAGACGGCATTTCGTAGTCCGATAAAAAACCCCAAATTGTGTGGATTAAACCCGAATTGAAATGTCAGGTAAGATATTTAGAACTGGATCATTTCGGAGTCATGCGACATCCATCGTTTGAGGGCCTGATATAAAAAAAGTCAGGATCAGCCCTAACTTCTGTGGGCGATAGCCTTTTGAGGACTTTCCCGCTTGTCTTGAGACCAAATAAAACCTGGTTTGACCGTTTTATTTGGTGTTGGTAGTTGCAGCAGTATCCAGGCGAATTATTATAATCTTTGTAATATGCCCAGGTGTGTCCAGGGAATAATCTGCCTTAATTACATCAACGGCTGGGGGATTGGGCTTGATCACACTTTTGAATGCTTCACGACTCTTTGTACAGGCTGTGAAAAATGAGGCAGCGCAGAGCGCCAGAACGATTGTTTGAGTTATCTTTTTCATAATTGAAAGTTTGTTGTTTTAATAATCTATTGACGGAGTAAAAATATCACTGGCGGAAGCCCATTCGTAATTGAATTTTGCGGCTGCCAACTATCCTCTAGTAAAAATTGCAAATGGATGATGCGTGAATATAAAAGCCCCTGGGGCTATCCGATCAGGGGCCCATCATAGCATAAGATCTGTGAATTTC
>DASYSW010000600.1:0-2549 GCA_036002905.1 Chitinophagaceae bacterium | reverse complement strand
GTATTCAGTATACTTTACGTCGCCGCCAAGTTTTTTTAATTTTTGATAGAATTGCCGCGAAAAATGTACGGGCACCACATCATCATCTGCACCATGAAAGATCCACAAGGCGGTTTGCTTTGCGAATTTATCAGCCGTCGAAACCTTTCCCGCTCCGCAAATAGGGAAGGCTGCAGCAAAAATATTTGGATATCTCGCTACAATGTCAAACACTCCCATCCCACCTTGCGACAATCCGCCAACGTATATTTTGCTTATGTCGATAAATGACGACGACATTAAACTATCCACTAATTGTTTCAATAAAGAGGTAACGGCGGTTGGTTCCTTTCGAAAAGGGAAAATCGCCCGTTTCAAAACGCCCATTGAGTCAAACTCCGCGTCAAAATAGGCCCATACATCATTGGATGGGCATTGAGGAAAAATTATTACAGCCGGAAAATTTCGACGATTTGAATCCGCTAAAAAGTAGCGACCACCGATGTCCAGCTGCGCCTCGTTGTCATTTCCTTTTTCATAGGCGCCATGCAGAAAAATTAAGAGCGGATATTTCCGGCCCGTGTCAAAGGACAGCGGATAAAGAATGCGGTAAGGCAGGACCTGGCTTTTTCTTATAAATATTTCTTTCTTGTACTCATTAAGGTCCTGCGCATGCAATGATAGCGACAAAATGAGAAGGATAAAGGCAAAAACAATTTTCATATATCTATGTCAGAACCTGATCGTGAAATGCTGCTTCTCTTTGAATTCCTGCCGGAAAAAAATGATCCCAATAAAAAAAAGATCAATTGAACACCTGGCAGCCGGATGTTGTTTGATATGCTCCCACGCCTGCTCCATATCCTCGCTCCAATGAATATCGTCAAAAACAAAAATGGAATTTGAATTTGCTTTTTCCAGCAACCAGTGAAAATAGTTCTTCGTGGGCTCACGACGGTGGTTGCCGTCTATGAATGCCAGGTCAACAGAAGCGACCTGGTACAGAACGGATGGCAATGTATAATCAAAATTTCCTTCTATTAGATGAATACCTTCCCGCTGCGCCTTCAACGAAGCTTCAGCCGAGCGAGGTGCGTCGGGCCGGCGTTGGAGTCCAAACGCCTTGAAATTTTGTCTCGCGACATTTGCTACTTCATTTGAACCTTCCAGGGTGAAAACCTTTCCCTTGGGGCTTGCGAATGATAGGTAGCTCGTTGTTATTCCCAATGAAGTGCCCAATTCGATGATTGAATCGGCTTGATAATATTTGGCCATGCGATATAAAAGCTGTCCGTACTTTTTTGATTTGACCGCATGTTTGGCAATTGACGAAACAGATCGTTCTTTCGATGACGCCGACGACGAACCTGCTCCGTGATCTTCGATCGTAAGAATTGTTCGTTCCTTTAATGATCGCTTCCTCAGGCTTTCTACTTTATTGTAATCCTCGTATTTTTTCTTGTCATTTAAGACCTTGGTAATAAAATCAAATACGAAGGGAGAGTGAATGCCGCGACCCGTTCCGCTTGCACTGGTCAGGTAGTAACTAATATATTTTAGTGCTAATTGAAAAGTAGAGTACATAATCAAGACAGAATTAATAATTATTAAATTAATAATTATTAATTATTTCCGTTCCCAAACCTGGAAGGATAAGGCATAAGGGTTTTTGTCATCGGGCTCACAATCCCGGTTACTGATCAACTTCCATTCACCCGGTTGCATATTGGGGAAAAATGCATCGCCATCAAAATTTCCATGTACAAGCGTTAAATAGATCCTATCAGCCGACGGCAACGCCGAACGAAAAATTTCAGCACCGCCGATAATGAAAATTTCTTTAGCATCGGTTTGCGCGGCAAGTGTGATCGCCTGGTCAATACTTTGTACGACCTGCGCCCCTTCAACTTTCCAGTCCCTGTTTCTTGTGATAACAATATTCGTTCTTCCCTTCAAGGCTTTCCCAAGAGATTCAAAGCTTTTTCGTCCCATGATCACAGGCATACCCCAGGTAACATTTTTGAAGTATCGCATATCTGCAGGCAGACACCAGGGGAGCTTATTATCTTTCCCAATCACATTGTTCTCTGAAGCTGCCACGATGAAACTTATTACCACTATTTTAGATTTAGATTGTCGATTTTGGATCTCATACAAATCTAAAATCACAAATCCAAAATCCGAAATCAATCACACAGCAACGGGGCCTTTTATGGCTGGGTGGGATTGATAATTTTCTAATGTAAAATCCTCAAATGTAAAGTCAAAGATATCTTTTACTGATGGGTTTAACTTTATCGTAGGAAGAGGAAGAGGTTTTCTGCTCAATTGAAGGTTGACCTGCTCAAGGTGGTTATTGTATATATGCACGTCTCCAAATGTATGAATGAACTCTGCGGGCTGCAGTTCGCAAACCTGCGCGATCATCATCGTCAACAAGGCATAGGAAGCTATGTTAAACGGAACTCCTAAAAAAACATCGGCACTTCTCTGGTAGAGCTGACAACTAAGTTTACCATCGGCAACATAGAATTGAAAAAGCGTGTGACAGGGCATCAACGCCATATTCG
>DASYSW010000599.1:0-9441 GCA_036002905.1 Chitinophagaceae bacterium | reverse complement strand
ACGTCCATTTTTGGTGGAATTGAAATTCGCAGTTATTGATATGTGATTTGAAATTTAGCTCTTTATCCCGTAGTTAAAACATAACCTTCAAAAATCGAATCGTATGAATTGGTATCTGACAAAAATTGTGTTTCAAATTATTTGTGGTGATGGAGATCACACCCCGCAGTTTGATGAACAGCTTCGTTTAATATCTGCTTCTTCGAAGGAAGCTGCGTTCAATAAAGCACAAAATATCGGGAAAAAGGAAGAAGAAACCTTCTACAACCGCAAGCAGCAACTGGTACGGTGGGAATTCATTAATGTAAGTGAAATATATAAGATCAGTGAATTGATCGATGGAGGAGAAATATATTCACGCATTGAAGAAAGAGATAATGCGGAAGCATATATTCATGTGATAAATCAAAAAGCAGAAAATCTTTTATTCACGCAAACGCATCAACTGTTAGAGCTGGCCTGAACGTACACCGGTAACTCCAGGTCAGCTGCTCACATTCCTTGCTCATGATCGCTTCTCCGTTGTCAATACTAAGATTCAGAATTATTTTCAGCGCCACATGGTGGGTGATTGTTATTATGGATGTCTCTTTTTTACAAAATATGTTCGGTGTTGGTTTCAGGATTGCGCTCGTGGACGGCATTGTCACCAATGTTTTGCTGATGCTTTTTTGTCTGTTGATCATCAATACACTTCGTTTTTATCTTCCACGCAGCAGTCGCTACCTGAATATTCTTGCGTGGTGTTTGTTGCTCACAGGTTTATGGTTGGCATTGCAGCGGTGGTTACTGTTGCTCTTTTACGGCTCGAACGAAGACTATGCTTCTTTCCTTGGAAAATCGCTGGTGATCCGCGCCGTGATCGGTTTTCTTCTGCTGGGATGTGTAACCCTCATTTCGATTCTCTGGTATAACTGGCAGGAACAAAAAGAAAATGAAAAAAGGGAACGTGATGCAGAAAAATTAGCAAAAGAAGCAGAACTTTTTAAATTACGCCAGCAGTTACAACCGCATTTTCTGTTCAATAGTCTTAATAGCATCAATGCGCTCATAGGGATGCGACCGGATGAAGCGAGAAAAATGGTACAACAGCTTTCCGATTTTCTACGCGGCACAATGAGAAAAGAAGAAAACCAGCTTATCAGTTTTTCAGAGGAACTGGAGTATTTAAAATTATACCTTGAGATCGAAAAGGTGCGTTTTGGCTACAGGTTAAAGACTGAAATGGACATTGCCGAAGAATCGCTCCGTTGGAAAATTCCGTCGTTGTTACTTCAGCCAATCATGGAAAATGCGATCAAATTCGGATTGTATGGAACAACGGGAGAAGTGACGATTGGATTACGAGCAAGAGTAATCGATAAATATCTTGTGATCGCCGTGATGAATCCTTATGATGCAGATATGCAAATGCCAACCGGGACGGGGTTCGGCCTGAATTCTGTAAAACGGCGGTTATATCTTTTATTTGCAAGAAGCGATCTTGTTGAGATCAATAAAGAAAAAAATTCCTTTGTCGTAGTGATTAAAATGCCTGATACCAATGAGTAAGATTATAACAATAGATGACGAGCCACTCGCGAGAAGTATTGTAAAAGAGTACTTACAAAAATACCCGGAGCTGGAAGTTGTAGAGGAGTGCAATGATGGTTTTGAAGGTTTCAAGGCCATTCAGCAACACCAGCCTGATCTTATTTTCCTCGATATTCAAATGCCAAAGATCAATGGGTTTGAAATGCTGGAACTTTTAGACCAGGCACCCGCCGTAATTTTCACCACAGCTTTTGACGAATATGCCATCAAAGCTTTTGAAGCGCATGCAGTAGATTACTTATTAAAACCCTTCAGCCAGGAACGATTTGATAAGGCCATTCAAAAGTGGAAAGAACAAAAGGTAAGTTCACAAAAAAATACCGAGGAGCTTTTAGAAACAGCATCGCATTCACCGGCGCAAAGCCAGCGTATCGTTGTAAAGACCGGGAGTAAGATCAAGATAATCCCGGTGCATGATGTTTTTTACCTGGAAGCCGCCGATGATTATGTAAAGGTTCACACCCACGAAGGAAGTTTCCTGAAAAATAAGACGATGAGTCATTTTGAAAAGACGCTGGACCCTCAGCAGTTTGTTCGTTCGCATCGTTCATATATCATCAATATTCAACAGATCACCAGGATCGACCCGTACGAAAAAGACAATCATGTTGCGATCCTAAAGTCGGGAACGAAAGTACCGGTAAGCAGAAATGGATACGTCAAGCTCAGAACCGTACTGGGGTTGTGATCGTGAGTCGTGAATCGTGAGTCGTAAGGGTGCGTAGAGACAAGGCGTGCCTTGTCTCTACGCACCCTTATTGACCATTCACCATTCACAATTCATTCATTCGCATTCACCATTCACCCTACGCCTCCTGCCCGATCCATAATGCTCCGCCAATACTATCTCTTGAGGCTCCTGTCACGGAAGAAAGAACATTATATTCTTGTCTCCAGCGAAGCACACCCATAAAAGCCATGATCATCGCCTCTTTATACTGGATCAGCTTTTCATCAGGTACAACCAGGTCAATTTGCATTTGCTTAAGTTCATCGGTCAAGCGGCTAACAAGAAAGGTATTGAAAGCACCACCTCCGGTGACAAGGAGTTTACGGTTTTTAGTTTGTGCGGAAGGATTTCCCTGGAGAGGTTTATTGTTGATCAGATTAGTGAGCGCGTCTTTGATTTGGATCACTATGTGTTCAACATACGTTCTTAGCGCCTCGCTTGTTTTGCAGCGGGCATCAACAATTATTGGATACACCGTGTCTGTTCCAAAATCGTTGGCTAATGATTTTGGATAAGGCTGAGTGTAATAGTCCAGCCCATTTAATTTTCGCAGTAATTCAAAATTGATCTCGCCATGTTGAGCCATTTCTCCTTTGTCGTCATACTCCTTTCCCTCATTACTGACCAGCATATTTAAAACACGATTGGCGGCACAAATATCGAAAGCTATGTATGGCTCAGACTTGAAAGAGACATTTGCGATCCCGCCAAGATTTAGAAAAAAATCAAAATCCCCCAACAACCATTTCTCCCCAATTGGAACGATTGGGGCTCCCTGCCCTCCGAACGCAAGGTCCAACGCTCTCAGGTCAGTAATGACAGGTAATTGTGTTTCTGCTGCTATGGATGCACCATCGCCCAATTGAGCCGTCATTTTCTTTGAAGGGATATGAAACGTAGTGTGCCCGTGTGAAGCAATAAGTGCTACCTGGTACTGAAGCTCATGCTCTTCAATAAATTTGTTTATTTGTTCCCCGATGTAGTGTCCAAATTCTACGTCGAGTAATTGGTAATCGAGACTGTTTAACGAAGTGGCAGATTTTAATTTTTCATTCCAATTCTTATCGTAGGAATAACAATCCGCCTGCCTGATCTCGTAATTCCACTTACCTGCATTTTCCTGGAATTCCGCAAAAGCTATATCAAGTCCATCAAGAGAACTGCCGCTCATTACACCAATAGCCCGGTAGATCATAACTAAATTTTAGATTTTAGATTGGGGATTTTAGATTTGCCAAATGTAAGCTTTCATTGACCAAGACTTTTTTTGATATCCTTCAAAATCCAAAATCTAAATCTGCAATCTAACATGGTAATAAACCTTAGCGAGCAGCATAGTCTTATCACAAACTGGATCGCCGAATTGCGCGATGAGGAGATTCAGAAAGACAGAATGCGTTTCCGTCGCAATCTTGAACGCATCGGCGAAGTAGCGGCTTATGAGATCAGTAAAACTTTGCCATTCGAGGAAAAGGAAACGCAAACACCTCTTGGGATCGCTCAATCCAAATTATTGACCAGTCAGCCAGTGCTCGCAACCATTCTTCGCGCCGGACTCCCATTACATCATGGCTTGCTTAATTTCTTTGATAAAGCCGATAATGCTTTTATTTCTGCCTACCGGAAACACCGGAAAGACGGTTCTTTCGAGATCAGCCTGGATTACATTTCCTGCCCGGAAATTGAGGATCGCATCCTGATCATTTCCGACCCCATGCTGGCGACCGGGTCATCATTGGTGAAAACCATTCAGTTCCTGAAAGAGGAAGGTAAGCCCAAGCAGATACACATTGTAACCGCCATTGCCTGTACAGTTGGCATTGAATACGTAAAAAGAGAAGAGCCTTTTGTGACGCTTTGGTGCGGGGATATCGATGATGAACTGACCGCAAAAGGATACATTGTTCCGGGCCTGGGCGACGCCGGGGACCTGGCATTCGGAGTGAAAGTGCAAATGTAAGAGGTGTTAATACCTGCCTTCATTAATAAACTTGGCACCGGTTGCTAAAAAGCACCTAACAGGTCTTATTTCAGCGATTTTATTTGAGAACTTCTGGCAATTGTTGTAATTTCCACATCCTTATTTTTCTGTAATGAAAAGACTGCTTTTAACCGTAACTATATGTGGAACGCTCGCCAGTACTGCATTGGCGCAGGACCCAAATTTTTCCCAGTTTTTTGCATCACCTCTTACTTTAAATCCCGCAATGACCGGCAAATTTGATGGCGTTTACCGGGTAGCGGGCAACTATCGTAATCAATGGCCCACCATCTATAATGCTTTCACTACCTATACGGCTTCCTTTGATATGGGGATCATGAAAAATCGCATTCCTGAATATGATCAGTTTGGAGTCGGAATCTTAGGATTCGCTGACCAGGCTGGCGATGGTGTATTGAAAACAAATTCTGCCGCCCTCTCTGTTGCTTATCACAAAAGCATTGACGAAAACGGCTTTAACCAAATTGGCGCCGGTTTCCAGGGAGGTTTTGTGAGCAAGAGACTTGATGTTACCAAGGTTACTTTTGAAGACCAGCTAACCACTTCGGGTTTTACCGGCCCCACTAGTGAGATCTTTTCCGGCAAACAGGTTAGCGTTTCATATTTTGATGTGAACGCGGGCATTTTTTACAACGGCACCTCGAACGGGTATAACAACTACTATTTCGGAGCGTCTATGTATCACATCAACCGGCCCCAGGAAAGTTTTGAAGGCGATCCTTATTTCCTATTGAACCCAAGAGTTACATTGCAGGGTGGTGGCAAAATACCTGCCGGCCAATATAACTATATACACTTTAGTGCTAATTACAGTATCCAGGCAAAAGCTCACAACGCGATAATGGGCGGAGCGTATGCGTTAAACGTAAACGGCGACCAGGATAACCCGACCATTGTGTATATGGGAAGCTGGTTTCGTTTCGGCGACGCGGTCATTCCTTATGTAGGCTTAGAGTTTGGTGATCTCCATTTTGGAGCCACTTATGATATAAACATAAGCAGTCTTAAGCCAGGATCAAACATGAGAGGCGGTGCTGAGATTTCACTTATCTACATCAAAAAGCCTTCTGATCCTAATGCCAAAAAACTTAACTGTCCTAAATTTTAACCCCATAATTATCAAATCTTAATATGAAGAGGCACAGGTACTGTGCTTTTTTATTTTTGATGAATGAAAAAGTTATTTACCAATTTAACTTTTTGGGTGCTGATTGCAATTACCGCTGCCATACTGGTTGGTCATTTCGCTCCTTCCGTTGCACTGCACGAGTTATTCGACAAACCGATAAAAACCAAACTCCTTGGCCAGGAAATAACCATTGGGACAACTCTTAGCGAGATTCTTGCAGGCGTGTTTATTAGTGCAGTCAAACTCCTTATCAATCCCATCATCTTTCTCACCATTACGTTAGGCATCATCAGCATGGGAGACCTGAAAAAAGTAGGTAGAGTCGGGGCAAAAGCATTGCTCTATTTTGAGCTCGTGACTACTCTTGCATTGGTCATTGGAGTTATCGTTGCATTGTTGATAAAGCCAGGACATGGAATAGTTACCAATAATTTGAAAGGTGGAGATATTTCTAAGTATACACAAACGAGTTTTAGCTGGTTGAAATTTCTCAGGGAGAATTCAACATTACAGGTGTTGATCGTTGCTATTGTCCTGGGCATCGGTTTAAATTATATCACTTATAAAAAAAGCATAGCAGACTTTCTTCACCTGATTGCCAAATATGTTTTCAAAATTCTGCATGCAATAATGATATTCGCGCCGATCGGTGCTTTCGGAGGAATGGCTTACACGATCAGTAAGTATGGCATAAACACCCTTGTCCCGTTGGCCAAGCTAATGGCCACGGTTTATATAACTATGGCCATCTTTATTTTTGGCGCACTTGGGTTGATATTGAAATATTACCGTGTCAGCATTTTAAAATATCTCAATTATATAAAAGAGGAGCTTCTTGTTGTATTGGGAACATCGTCATCTGAGGCGGCACTCCCATCTGTCATGGAAAAACTGGAGAGGATGGGCTGTTCGAAATCCGTTGTAGGCCTGGTGATACCTGCCGGTTATTCTTTTAACCTCGACGGTACAACCATTTATTTGTCGATGTGCATGATATTTTTAGCACAGGCTTTTAATGTGCATCTCCACGCGGGACAAATTCTCAGCATTATCGGGATCCTCATGGTCACGTCAAAAGGGGCAGCGGGCGTCACCGGCAGTGGTTTTGTTGTATTAGCCTCAACTTTGACTGCTATAAAAGTAATTCCTATGGAAGGCCTGGCTTTGCTATTGGGAGTCGACCGCTTTATGTCTGAAGCGAGAGCCATTACAAATTTTATCGGGAATGGCGCAGCTACTATCTGGATCGCTAACAACGAAAAAGAATTTGACCGTACTAAGATGGATCTTGCATTTAAGACGCGAATTTCAGACTAATTACACGAATTGTTATTGATATCTTATCGCGGTTTTCCGCTTACGTAGGGATTACCTTTTACATAGAAACGATACGGCAACAACGCATCTTCACCTGCATAGTCGACGCCAATGCGTGGCGAAGCTCCAATCTCCTTTCTTCCATATGTTCCGCCGTCATCGCCAATAAAGATCCGGTCATCTAACAATGAAAGGCCCGAATGTTTTGTAAATATTCCCAGTGCTTTTGACACATTACCCGGACCACGGGTGAGCGTGTGATCCGGTTCTTTCTTATTAGTGCGCGACAACATCTCTTCAATCCCTTTCATCGGATCAAGAGCACGGATCAGTATCGCGTGTGGGATTTCTTTAGAATTAGTAACAACATTAAACAAATGATGAATGCCGTAGCAAAGATAAACGTACGTATATCCGCCTTCGCCATACATGATCTCATTTCGCCTGGTTCTTCTTCCACCCGATGCATGCGATGCTTTATCTATTTGGCCGGCATAAGCCTCGCATTCTACGATCCGACCCGATGTAACGATCCCTTTCCAGTTCGTAACGAGTACCTTCCCCAATAATTCCTTTGCAATCCTGACTACATCTTTTCGGTGATAAAATTCAGCTCCTAATTTCTTTACCATCCTTTTAAATCATTTAATCGTGGTTCTTTATATTTACTCAAATTTATGTCTTGCTAAAAGAAATCGTAATTGCCATCCAATCCTATTTCGAAGCCCATCGTTTCATCGTCACTCACAAGCTTTGGAAATGGATCATCATCCCCGGAATCATTTACGCTCTTCTTTTTGGTGCGAGCATGTATTTTTTTGGGAAGTCCGCGACGGCTGTTATTGACTACCTCACTACGTCAACAGGGCTGGGCGGCTGGATTCAAAAATTTCAAAATAGCTGGCTTGGCTTCTTCTTCACGTTTGCTGGTATTATTCTCTGGCTTATCCTGATGCTGTTCTATTTTTCTCTTTTCAAATACATTTGGCTAATCGTGGGATCACCAATCTTTTCCTTCCTGAGTGAAAAAACAGAATCCATTATTGAAGGAAAAGATTTTCCATTCAATTTCAGACAATTGGTAAAAGATTGCTGGCGCGGAACAAAACTTGCGTTGAGGAATACGCTCTGGCAAACTATTTATTTAATCGCCCTTTCGCTATTAACCCTTGTTCCTTTGTTCGGGTGGATCACGCCCCTTGTCGCCCTGTTTGCCGAATGTTATTATTATGGTTTCTCAATGATCGACTATAGTTGCGAGAGGCACAAACTGCCAGCTTCAAGAAGCATTCAATACATCAGCCAACATCGCGGCCTGGCGATTGGCAATGGATTGGTTTTTTATGTGCTGCACGCGGTTTTATTTGTGGGCTGGATCTTTGCGCCTGCCTATGCTGTGATCGCCGCTACGTTAAGCTTGTATAAGGTCAATCCGGAATAAAGTTCCCGGAAGTTCCAGGGGTTGCAGAGTTCCATAAGTTTGCTGTTTCTGAGAGAGACAAGGCATGCCTTACGTCTTCAGAAAATACTCTACAACTCTGAAGTTTTGAAGCTCGTGAATTTGTAAACTTTACAGAATGAAATCCAAAGTCTATCTCATTCCTTCTTTACTTGACGATGAAGCTGTCGAAACAATCCCTCCATATATAATTGATGCTATTAAAGATTGCCAGGTTTTTTTTGTAGAGAATGAACGAACCACCCGAAGATATCTCAAGAAAATATGGAAGGAGATTGTGATCGATGACTATCAATGGTGCGTGGTGTCTGATACCTCAAAGGTGTCTGACACATTTAAACAGAAAATAAAAGAAGGGAAAAATATCGGCATCATCAGTGAGGCAGGTTGCCCCGGCATCGCTGACCCCGGCCAGGAATTAATTGCAGTTGCTCACGAGATGAATACGGAAGTAAAACCTCTTGTCGGTCCAGGTTCTATTTTGCTGGCCCTAATGGCCAGTGGCCTGGAGGGTCAGCGCTTTAGGTTCGCAGGTTATTTGCCGATCGATGAACACGAGCGAGGAAAGGCTATCAAAGACCTGGAAGCGGAATCAAAAAAAATGAGGTGTACACAAATATTTATCGAAACACCTTACCGGAATAACAGGCTTATTGAAACTCTTCTAAAAAATTGCAAATCCACAACAAGACTCTGCATCGCGGTAGACCTAACAGGGAAGAATGAATGGATAAGGACAAAAACAATTGCGGATTGGTCTAAAAGACTCCATTCGGAGAAGAAAGAGAAGGTCGACATTCACAAAAGGCCAGCAATATTTCTATTGCTCGCTGAATAGGTGTCTGGATGTACGAGAGACATAAATGTCGGAATACTGAAAGAAGCATCAACATTCTGCCAAACAACAGCCAAATAGAAGTATCCTTGCCGGCTACATAGAAAATGCCCAGTTTATCACTTCATTATCTATTAACAAAAAAACTTGACAATAACTTTATTTATTTTATACTTTTGTGTCCTCCCGTTTTTTGCGGGCAGGGTTTTTGTAAGAATAGGGACCATGAACAATATTCTGACACATACAAAGCAGTTTGCCTTTCACGCTCCTATTACCAGTGGCGTGTATTCGGTATGCTTTGACATCTTTCGCTATTTGATCCGACCTGGTTTCTGATAGGACGAGCCAATAACCAGGGCCCCTATCAGTGAAT
>DASYSW010000598.1:0-16887 GCA_036002905.1 Chitinophagaceae bacterium | reverse complement strand
AGCATCAATCAAAAAGAAAACAATCTCGACAAACAAATAAAGGAAAACGAGGCCATCAAGGAAAATTTGAACCGTCAGATTGAATTAGTGAATATCAAACGCACGGAGCTGGAAAAGCACCAGGAAGAACACATCCGTCGGCTGGAAAAAATTGCTGGTCTTACCGCGGAGGAGGCTAAGACCCAACTGGTCGAAAGCCTAAAGCAAGAAGCCCAAACCCAGGCGCTAGGCTTGCAGCAGGACATAATTGATGACGCGAAACAAAAGGCCAATAAGGAAGCCCGCAAGATCATCATCCAAACAATCCAGCGCACGGCGGCAGAACAGGCGATTGAAAATGCGATAACTGTTTTTAACCTGGAAAGTGATGAGATCAAGGGACAGATCATTGGCCGGGAAGGTCGTAATATCCGTGCCATTGAGGCTGCCACCGGGGTTGACCTTATCGTCGATGATACTCCTGAAGCAATCATACTCTCTTCCTTTGACCCACTCCGTCGCGAAATTGCCCGTTTAAGCTTGCAGCGACTTGTGGCCGATGGGCGTATTCACCCGGCAAGGATTGAAGAAATTGTTGAAAAAACCCGCAAGCAATTAGAAGAGCAAATTGCCGAGATCGGCGAGCGTACGGTTATAGAGTTGGGAATTCACGGGTTACATAAAGACCTCGTTCGTATAGTTGGCAAAATGCGCTTCCGCTCATCCTATGGACAAAACCTGTTAATGCATAGCCGTGAGGTGGCAAACCTTTGCGGGGTAATGGCTGCCGAGCTTGGATTAAATCCTAAACTTGCAAAACGTGCTGGCCTGTTACATGACATTGGAAAAGTTCCCGATGAAGAAACTGAACTGAGTCACGCACTGTTGGGTGCAAAACTGGCGGAGAAATATGGTGAGAACCCTGCTGTTGTAAATGCCATTGGTGCTCATCACGATGAACTTGAAATGCAGTATGTGATTTCCCCTATCGTCCAGGCGTGCGATGCGATCAGCGGAGCAAGACCGGGCGCCCGCAGAGAGATCATGCAGCAATACTTGCAGCGAATTAAGGACCTTGAAAATCTGGCCCTGGCCTACCCCGGGGTTGATAAAGCCTATGCCATTCAAGCCGGGCGTGAACTGAGGGTCATTGTGGAAGCCGAAAAGGTAACAGATGCGGATTCGGATCGCTTGTCGTTCGAAATTGCTCAGAAAATTCAAAATGAGATGACCTTCCCCGGTCAAATCAAGGTGACGGTGATAAGGGAGAAAAGAGCTGTAAACGTGGCGAGGTAAGACGCTGACTTTGGGTTTCGGATGGAAAGCAGATACCAATAATTTTCATTTGACAACAGCAAAAATCCAAAATCAGAAATCAAAAATCCGAAATTTAAAGCCTATCTTTGCGACCCGTTAAAAATTAAGATTATGAACGCCATCGGATATGTTCACGAGCAGTTAACCGGCAAAAAAGACATCCCTGCCTTTAAACCGGGCGATAATATCACTGTGAACTATAAGATCATTGAAGGGAATAAAGAGAGAATTCAATCTTTTAAGGGTGATGTTATCAAACGACAGGGAACAGGTGCTACGGCCACTTTTACAGTCCGTAAAATAAGTGATGGGGTCGGCGTTGAAAGATTGTTTCCCTTTTTCTCTCCCAATATTGAGTCAATCGTTTTGAATAAAACAGGCCGTGTACGTCGTTCCAAGCTTTATTACCAACGTGACAGGAGCGGCAAGAGTGCAAGAATTAAGGAAAAACGCTTAAGCGTTGAAGAAGCAGCGACTGAATAGTATTCGAGATCTTCAGCACAGGAAATATTTTCGTTGTAATTTGGTTAATAACCGATTATTAGTAAATTGTCCGGGAGAGCTTAGTATCTTTGATCTCTAATTTTTAAATTTATGATTCAAGCTAATTTATTAGGTGTGCTGGGAACACAGGAAATCATCATAATTCTTGTGATTGTTTTATTGCTTTTTGGCGGTCGCAAAATTCCTGAATTAATGAGAGGTTTAGGTCGCGGTGTTCGCGAATTCAACGATGCAAAAAATAATGTTCGTAAAGAAATTGAAGACAACGTCAATAATGTCAATAGCGGTGTGAACGAAACAAAGACTCCTTCCTGATTCACTCACAAATCAAGATTTTATTTTTCTTCATCAATAAAGGCATTGGCTTTTGTTTGAGTTCTCTTCCATTGAACAATATCACGCTCAACTGAAACGAGGAGATGTCAGCTGCAAACAGGCGGTAGAACATTTTCTTCAACAAATAAATTCCTCAACTCACTTGAATGCTTTTGTCGAAGTCTTTGCCGAAGAGGCACTGCAAAAAGCTTCCGACCTTGATCAAAAAAGAAACTCAGCAAAGTCGATGGGCTTATTGCACGGGGTGGTGATCGGCCTGAAAGATGTTATCGCATATAAAGATCATGGCCTCACGGCTTCTTCAAAAATCCTTGAAGGGTTTACTTCAATTTACTCTGCGACAGCAACCGAAAATTTAGTACAGGAAGAGGCAATCATTATTGGCCGTTGCAATTGCGATGAGTTTGCAATGGGGTCCACCAATGAAAACTCCGCATATGGTAAGGTATTAAATGCAAAAAACAATTCCAGGGTTCCTGGCGGCTCATCCGGTGGTTCGGCCGTTGCGGTACAGGCTGGCTTGTGCATGATTTCCCTTGGTAGTGACACAGGAGGCTCTGTTCGCCAACCGGCGGATTTTTGCGGGATCATCGGCTTAAAACCCACCTATGGAAGGATATCACGCTATGGACTGATCGCATATGCTTCCTCATTCGATCAAATTGGGATCTTTGGGACCAACATACACGACGTAGCCAGAACGCTAGCGATAATTGCAGGTGCTGATGAATATGATGCGACAGTTTCAAAGGAAAAAGTCGACGACTACTTATCTGTGCTATCGAAACATCAGAATAAAAATTATCGGTTTGCCTATTTTAATGAAGTACTTGACCATCCAAGTCTCGATAAAGAAATATCAGCTTCAATAAAAAGAACTATCGAGGAATTGATAGCTGACGGCCACGCCGTTGAACCCGTTCAGTTCGAATATCTCGATTACATCGTTCCCGCTTACTACGTTCTTACAACTGCGGAGGCTTCATCTAATCTATCCCGTTATGACGGAGTGAGGTACGGATACAGAACGAAGGAGCCGGCATTTGACCTCCCAGAGTTCTATAAACTTACGCGATCGGAGGGATTCGGCAAGGAAGTCAAACGCCGAATCATGCTCGGGACTTTTGTTTTAAGCACCGGCTATTATGACGCATATTTTACTAAAGCCCAGCAAGTGCGACAATTGCTTGTGCAGAAGACAAAAGGAATTTTTAGCAATTACGACTTCATCCTGATGCCCGACGCGCCGGCTCCAGCATTTAAGATAGGGGAAAAAATGAACGACCCGATTGCCATGTATCTGGCGGACATTTTCACAGTCATGGCGAATCTTGTTGGGTGCCCCGCCATTTCCCTTCCTCTTTACAACCACAGTATTGGCATGCCTTTTGGCTTGCAGGTGATGTCCAAAAATTTTAATGAGGTATCTTTGCTTCAAGTATCTGAATACTTGATGAGAATCAATAAAAAGGGCTAAGGTAACGCATTGGAGTAATTAAAATGGAATGAACCGAACGGAAGCAAAGAAGTGAATTGCTAAAATAGCTTTGATGAGGGTCAAAAAAACACCGCTACTGTTTTCTATTCTTTGCTCCTTCACCTTTTTTTTAAGGGCTGCGGATCAGCAAGCTTCGGCTGTAGCGATAGTCTCTTCTGATACGGCAATTGTTAACGACTCTCTCCAGCAGAATCTAAGTGCAAATGATCCGAGGAAAGCCTTCAAGGATCTGTTTATCACTTCTACAGAAAAAACTGAAAACTATTCAGTCCAGTTAAATCCAAGGGCGATCAGCTTTGTGCAAGACTATATGGGACACCACACAAAGCGACTTGAACAAATGAAGGGCTGGGGCAAGCCCTATTTTGACATGATGGACGGAATTCTTGTGGCGAGGGGGCTTCCGGGTGAATTGAAATACCTTGCTGTCGTTGAATCAAATTTGAAGTCTTCTGCATTTTCATGGGCGGGCGCTGTGGGACCCTGGCAATTTATGCCCGGTACTGCAAAGAAGATGGGTTTAAAAGTGAATCAATACAGGGATGAAAGAACGGACTATTACAAAAGCACAACGGCAGCGGCCAGGTACCTCAAAGAGCTCTTTTCCATTTACGGCGATTGGCTGCTGGTGATCGCTGCTTATAATGGAGGAGTTGGCAACGTAAACTCGGCGATCCGCAGGAGTCACAGCCGCAATTTCTGGGATCTGCAATATTATTTGCCAACGGAGAGTCGCAATCACGTAAAAAAATTTATTGCCACTCATTACATTATGGAGGGTGATGGTGGAATTACAACGGTAACAAAAGCCGAGGCACACAATGCCATGCTTTTTCCTGCTCCCGGGAAAAATGCTTTGAGCCAGGAAGAGCTGACAAACTCGAAAATGATGTCCATCAGCGGTAAATACAACTCAGTGATCATCACCAAAAATATACTGATGGATATCACCAGTTTTAATCACTATAATCCCGATTTTGACAAGCAGATCTCTGTCAAAGGAAGCTTTGACCTCCGGCTTCCCGGTGATAAAATGGATGTCTTTAATGCGAAAAAATTCCAGATACTTGACGAGTCCATGAAATTATTACTGGCCCCGATCAGCGGTGATGGTAAATGACTTCCGCCCTACAATTCAGAGTAGCCTTCAGTAAACGACATACCCGAACAAGAAAAGTGCTGAACCATTTCACTTAGCTCAGCACTTTCTTACTTGTGTAAAGTTTGTAAAAGAAAAAGTGCAGTTGGTATCGGTTGCTCGATTTGACTTTTATAATTACGTGATCTTAAAAATCATCTTCTTCATCATCGTAGTTGCTCTCATTAAAAAGATCCATGTCTTTAAACTCGTCATCCATCTTGAACTCATCATCATCCTCGACACCTTTTTTCCCCGGACTTTTTTTAGCTTTTGATTTGGGAACATCGAACTCTTCAAAATCAGGATCCCAGTTCTCTTCTTCTTCGACCTTATCCCAATCATCTACTTCGTCATCTACATCATCATCATCGTCGTCCTCATCTGCTGCTTTCTTTTTTGAAGAAGTTGCAGCCTTGCTTTTTGCAGCGGGGGTTTCTGTGTCATCATCTTCATCGAAATCATCATCATCTTCTTCTGTTTGTTTTTTTGATTTAGAAGAAGTTTTTTTTACTGACTCTTCAGGTTCGATTTTAGTTTTCTCGGAGGACTTTTTATCCTTACCAGATTTACTCGCCATAGTAGAAAAGGATTAATAAGTGTAAAATTTCAGCGAAGTTTTTAAATCGCCAAATTTTTTAAAATTATTTTTTGAATTTTACTTATCAAATAAAGCAATTATCTGTTCCCTTCCTGGACCGTTGGAAATGTATTGAATTTGTACACCAAGTTGTTTATTAATGAACTCCACATAACTCTTCATGGCCTGAGGCAATTCTGCCGGCGATTTCGCTGCACTGGTGGAAAGATTCCACCCGGCAAATTCTTTATAGACAGGCTCAATGTGTATTCTCGTCATTTGAAAAGGAATCTCTGAACTTTCCTTGCCATTTAATTTATAGCCTGTACAAACGGACAGTTGTTTAAACGCGTCTAAAACATCGGCCTTTGTCATCACCAGTTTTGTCACCCCGTTGATCATGCATGCATATTGAAGAGCTACAAGATCAATCCAGCCACAACGCCTTGGGCGACCTGTGGTAGCACCAAATTCATTTCCTGTCTGTCGAAGTTGCTCGCCGGTTTCGTCATTGAGCTCCGTAGGAAACGGACCTCCTCCTACCCTCGTGCAGTATGCCTTTGTGACCCCAATGACTTCCCGGATCTTCTGCGGAGCCACTCCCAATCCGCTGCAAACGCCCGCTGTTATCGTATTTGATGACGTAACGAACGGAAACGTTCCGAAGTCAATATCAAGCATACTGCCCTGGGCACCTTCTGCTAAGACTTTTTTCCCCTGTTGCAGTTTATTGTTGATAAAATACTCACCGTTTACTATATTCAGTTGTTTTAAAAACTCCACCGCTTCAAAAAATTCTTGCTCCCAATCCGAGATATCTTCGTTGAACGAATAATTGTCCAATAACTTCTGATGCTTAAGCCTTAGTTTGATATACGAGGTCGTAAAATTTTTGTCAAGAAGGTCACCCACTCTTAAACCGTTTCGGCCGGTTTTATCCATATAGGCAGGGCTAATACCCTTTAAAGTTGATCCGATCTTATCATTTCCTTTGGAAAGCTCGGCAGCTTTATCCAATGCACGGTGTGTAGGCAGGATCAGGTGAGTTCGCTCGGAAATAAACAAATTCTTCTTCAGATCAATACCAAAAGAAGAAACTGTATCACATTCTCTCTTTAAGGTAACAGCATCCAGCACGACTCCATTGCCGATGAGGTTTGTCACTCCTCCATGAAATACGCCGGAAGGTATTTGGTGGAGGACAATTTTTTTGTCGTTCACGTACAATGTGTGGCCGGCATTAGGTCCTCCCTGGAACCTGGCAATCACATCATAATCTTTGGCAAAGAAATCGACGATTTTTCCTTTTCCCTCATCGCCCCATTGCAGGCCCAGAATTACATCTACCATAGCGGTCATTTAAATTATTCAGTCAGGTAAGTCACAACTGTGTACTGACCATTTGGCCCACTGGCTTAGCTGACCTCAAAACGCCGGCAAAAATAATTATTGAATGATAGCTTTCGCGAAATATTCTGAAATGTGAATAAGATATTTCAACCTTAAAATTTTATACAGGTTCTGTGTCGAACCTGTCAACAGAATGAATACCCTGGAGAGCCTTTAACCTGTTCACAAGTTCATCCAGTTCTTCTTTGTCATGAACATATACTTTCATGTTGCCCTCAAATAAACCCTCCTTTGCTTCTATCGTAATAGCAGCGATATTAATTTTCAACTCGCCGGAAATTAGATTGGTGATCTTATTTACGACACCTACATCGTCAAGACCAATAATTCTCAAGCCGGTAAGAAATGAAATTTCCTTGTTTTTAGCCCATTTCGTCTTTACCACCCTATGGCCATAATTTGCCAAAAGTTTTGCCGCATTGGGGCAGTTGGTTCGATGAATAGTAAGACCCTTCCCTGTTGTGACAAAACCAAACACATCATCGCCCGGAATTGGCTTGCAGCAATTGGCGAGGTTATAAACTATCTTATCACTGCTTTCTCCAAAAATGATGAGCTCGGCATCTTTTTTAGGGATACTCGGAACAATCTCAGGCTTCAATTCCTGCACCAGTTTTGGTTTTGGCGATTCCAGTTTGTCGCCGTGAACAACCTTAAATTCCTTTAGGTCCTTCAGATCGATGTTCTTTATCGCAATCTGGTAAAACAGATCGAGAGGGGAGCTGAATTTGTACCAGTTCATCAACTCTTCGATGTTGTGCTGGGCGAAAGCAGCACCCATTCCTTCTAATTTTTTCTGCAAGGCATACTTTCCATCTTCTGCTACCTTTCTCTTCTCTTCTTTCAGTGCATCTTTTATTTTGCTTTTTGCCTTGGCTGTTACCACAAATGTGAGCCAGTCTTCGGATGGTTTTTGTTTGTTGCTGGTGATGATCTCAACCTGATCCCCACTACGCAATTTGTGGCTAATGGGCACAAGTTTGTGATTTACTTTGGCGCCAATACATTTTCCACCGATCTCACTGTGAATGGCAAAAGCAAAATCCAGCGCCGTCGATCCAACAGGCAACATCTTGACATCGCCCTTTGGTGTATATACATAAATTTCCTCGGCGAGAAAACTGGTCTTAAAATCCTGGAGAAAATCTATGCTGTCCGTCCCCTCTGAAGAAATGACCTCGCGTATCTGCTGAAACCATTTATCAAAACGGCTTTCATCGGCGCCACCTTCCTTATACTTCCAGTGCGCAGCTAAGCCCTTCTCAGCAATTTCATTCATTCGCTTCGTCCTTATCTGGACCTCCACCCAGCGGCCTTCAAGGCCCATCACGGTTGTATGCAAGGCCTCATAGCCATTACTCTTCGGATTACTTAACCAGTCTCTCAATCGCTCGGGCGACGGGATATATTCATCCGTGATCAATGAATAAACTTTCCAGCAATCTTCCTTTTCCCGCTCGGGCGGAGAATTTAAAATAACCCTGATCGCAAAAAGGTCATAAACTTCCTCAAACGCAACTCCTTTTTTCTTCATCTTGGTCCAAATGGAATGGATGCTTTTGGGGCGACCATATATTTCAAAATCAAACCCTGACTTTTCAAGTTTTTCGTTCAACGGTTTAATAAATTCATTAATGAATTTTGTTCGCTCTCTTTTTGTCTCGGCAAGTTTTTGAGCAATTTCCTTGTACGTTTCCGGCTCGAGATATTTCATTGCCAGGTCCTCCATTTCGGTTTTGATCGTATACAGCCCCATACGATGCGCCAATGGTGCGTATACGTATACCGTCTCCGATGCAATCTTCAATTGTTTCTCCCTTTTCATACTGTCAAGCGTCCGCATGTTATGCAAGCGGTCCGCCAGCTTGATCAGTATTACGCGGGGATCGTCTGTAAGAGTGAGTAATATCTTTTTGAAATTCTCGGCCTGTTTGGAAGCATTTACGTCAATAACATTTGAAATTTTTGTGAGGCCGTCTACTATCCTTGCGATCTCGCTTCCAAAATCTCTTTCGATGTCTTCGAGCGTTATATCAGTATCTTCTACGGTATCGTGAAGGAGGGAGCAAATAGTGGAGCGAACACCTAACCCTATTTCTTCGACACAGATCCTGGCCACAGCTAGTGGATGGAGGATATAAGGTTCCCCGCTTTTACGGCGCATGGTTTTATGGGCATCAGCGGCCATCTCGAAGGCGAGTCGAATGGTTTTCCGGTCGCCTGGTTTCAATTTTACTTTGAGGCTACGCAGCAACGCGCGATATTCACGCAGAATCAGTTTTTTTTCCTGCTCTTCGCTTAGGCTATACTTAGGTATCTGCGCAACGGTTTCCATAGTTAACAAATTTAAGCAAAAGCAGCCTTTTTCTTTAGGCGATTTGACCTACATTTGCAGCCCTTTAAGAGTTTAAAGTTCCATGGGTTTGAAAAGTTCCAGACGTTAGACCATTTAATCTTGGAACCTGTGAAACTTTTGAACTTTCCAGCGGGTGTGGCGATTCCGATAGCTGTCGGGATGGTAGATATATCCTCACTGTAAACGTCGGGACGCCGGAAGGTAATGGAGTTCTTTTTAAAACGAGTTCGATTCTTAAACTTTACGCGGGTGTGGTGAAATTGGTAGACATACCAGACTTAGGATCTGGCGCCGCAAGGCATGGGGGTTCGAGTCCCTCCACCCGCACTAAAACGTTTAGCGTTTGATGAATAAGTGTGTGATGTTCCGAAAGAATAGGAGTTTTGAATATGCATTGACCATAAACCTCAGACCTTAAACCTCAAACCTTTTTTATGGCAACAGTTACTAAAGAAAACGTGGGATTGCTCCATGACAAGTTAACTCTCACACTCGACAAACAAGATTATCTGCCCGCCTTTGAAAAAACCTTAAAGGATTATAGCAAAAAGGCGAACATACCCGGTTTTCGCAAAGGCATGGTGCCGGCAGGATTAATAAAGAAAATGTATGGTAACTCCCTATTTACAGACGAGGTCCTTCGCTCCATAGACCGTGAATTGGTAAAATATCTGGAAACCGAAAAGATCAACATTTTTGCCCAGCCTCTGCCTGATGAAATAAATCTCCGCCAGCTGGACGTGAATAGTCCGGCCGATTATCATTTTTCATTTGAAATCGGCCTAAAGCCGGATTTCGATCTTCCTTCCCTCTCTTCTTTACATACTACGCGTTACATAGTGCAGGTAACAGATGAAATGATTAACAACGAAATTGCCCGCCTGCAAAACAGGTATGGCAACATGAAAGATGAAGAAACAGTTGGCACAGAGGAAAATGTTTTGAATGTGACTTTTACCGAAACTGACGAAAATGCAAATGATTCTCCGGGGGGAATCACAAAAGACAATTCATTACTGGTTAAATATTTTGCAGAACCCATCCGCAAGGACCTGATGGGAAAATCAAAAAATGATTTTATCATCATTAAGTTAAAAACTGCTTTTGACGATAAGGAAAGAGAATGGATCATGGGTGATCTCGGCCTGGATAAAGATGATGAAGTTGCAGCTGACAAAAATTTTAAAGTTCACATCACTAAAATAGGCTTGCTTGAAAAAAGAGAATTGAACGAAGAATTTTTTACTCAACTCTATCCAAGCGGCAATGTAAAATCGGAAGCTGATTTCAGAAACAAAATCAAGGATGAAATACAAGCATATTGGGATGGACAGGCGAAGAGTCAATTGCAGCACCAGGCATATCATGAACTGCTCGATCATACTGAAATAAAATTTCCGGAAGGATTTCTGAAGAAATGGATGAAAACGCAGGGCGAAAAACCAAAAACAGATGAAGAAATTGAAACAGAATTTCCAACATTCATCAACCAGTTAAGATGGACGCTTATTTCAGACAAGATTGTCGCAGAAAATAATATCCAGGTAACGCCCGACGAGATACGGAGTTTTGCAAAACAGCAGCTTTTTGGATATATGGGCATGGGTGCACTGGATGAAGAGCAGCCCTGGATAAAAGACTACGTGGAAAAAATGATGAAGGATCGCAAGTATATTGAGGATGCTTACAATCGCATTCAAAGTCAAAAAATCCTCGATGCAGTAGAGACACAATTAAAGCCCGAGGAAAAAGAGATCAGCTCGGAAGATTTTACAAAAATGGTGGAAACACATCAACACCATCACCATTGAGGGGATCAATTACAAAAAGATTGATTTAATATCTTGCCGGCGTGCCAATTCGTCTCAATTCCCGCAATCCCTGTCATCAATTTTGTGATTTTACCAATTGGACGGATATTTGATGAGTTCATACATTCAATTGAACGTTTAAGATCCCTGTCCTTTCAAATTCTTAAACGTCAATCCGGAAAATTTAAACATTTCTTAGTTATGAGTTTCAATTCAGAATTTGAGAAGTATGCTGTTAAACACAAAGGTATTTCCAGCAACACTTTACATGGGTACGCTCAGCACATGGCAACTACTCTCACCCCAGGTATGGTAACGGCGCTCACTCCAAACATTATAGAGGAACGACCTATGAATGTAGCGGTCATGGACGTGTACAGCCGTCTGATGATGGACCGTATCATTTTTCTTGGTTACCCTATTAATGATGAAGTAGCAAATATTGTTACTGCACAGTTGCTATTTCTCGACTCGACTGACCGGGTAAGAGATATCAATATGTACATCAACAGCCCGGGAGGGAGCGTCTATTCCGGCCTTGGCGTTTACGATACATTACAATATGTTTCCCCGGACGTAGCTACCATCTGCATTGGTATGGCCGCCTCCATGGCTTGTGTGCTTTTGGGAGCCGGGACAAAAGGTAAACGAGCTGCGTTGAAACACTCGAGAATTATGATGCACCAACCAAGTGGCGCCATTGGCGGACAGGCCAGCGATATCGAGATCACCGTCAAGGAAATCAGGAAGCTGAAAAATGAATTGTATGAAATCGTGAGTTCCCATACTGGCAAACCGGTTGATCAGATCGAAGTGGATTTTGATCGCGATAAATGGATGACGGCAATGGAGGCAAAAGAATATGGTCTTGTGGATGAAGTGTTGCTCATCAATCCAAAAAAGGAAAAGAAGGACAAATAAATTTGAAACGGGTTGAGTGGATCTGCGGACGTATCCCGACTTAGGCTGGGCAACGCAATAGCAGGTGGGCAGAGTTACAATCGCTTGCCACATAAAAAACCCGGAAAGAAACAAACAAGAAAAATAAGATAAAAAGATAAGCTTTATGCCTCGTAAAAATTTTTTATACAACGCCTGGAAGGCGGATGAAGAAGAAGAACCGGAAGAAAGACCGAAATCGGATATCATGATCTTCAGCAAGAAGCTGGAGAAGTTATTTTTCGACAATCGAAGTGTGCAACTGTGGGGGGTCGTAGACGATAAAAGTGCGAAAGATGTGGTAAGTAAATTATTGTTGCTTGATGCAGACAAGCCAGGCGAAGAAATTAAATTTTATATCAACAGCCCTGGCGGAGTTGTGACAAGTGGCATGGTTATCTACGACACAATGCGGATGATGAAAAGCCCGGTGAGTACGATTTGCATGGGCCTCGCGGCTTCAATGGGCAGTATTTTGCTGAGCGGAGGTGTCAAAGGAAGGCGATTCATCTATCCTCATGGCGAGGTAATGATCCACCAACCATCGTTGGGAGGCCATATACAAGGGGTAAGTGCAGATCTTGAGATCCAGGCCAAACAAACGCAAAGGGTAAAAGAGATCGGGGCCAGGATACTCGCTCAGAATTGTGGCAAGACAATTGAGAGAATTATGAAAGATTTTGACCGGGACTATTGGCTGGATGCAAAGGAATCCGTTGAATACGGGATTGTCGACAAGGTGATCGATAAGGTATAAAGCCCTCCTGGCGAGCTTTTTAACTGTTTCAACTAAATAAAACCGTGCTTGTCGGTCTGGTTTTATAATTTTGCTTTTTACTATCTAACCTATATCGAAACATTAAATAGCATGGCAAAAAACCCTCTACATTGTTCATTTTGTGGCCGCAGCCGCGATGAAGTTAAAATACTTATCGCTGGGCAGGAAGGGCATATATGTGAAAATTGCGTAGAACATGCCCGGGAGATCATTGAACAGGAGCTGGTGATCCGTGATGAAAAAACTACTTCTTCCTTTAAACTCACGGTTAAGAAACCTGTAGAGATAAAAAAATTCCTTGACGAATATGTGATCGGTCAGGATGAGGCAAAAAAAGTGCTGGCCGTTGCGGTATATAATCACTATAAACGATTACAACAGAAAACCTCAGACAACACCACCGATGTTGAAATTGAAAAGAGCAACATCATTATGGTGGGTGAAACCGGAACCGGGAAAACCTTGTTGGCAAAAAGTATTGCGAGGATGTTGAATGTTCCGTTCACGATTGTGGATGCAACGGTATTTACAGAGGCAGGCTATGTAGGTGAAGACGTAGAAAGTATTTTGACAAGGCTGTTGCAGGTTTGCAATTATGACATAAACAGTGCTGAACGCGGCATCGTTTACATCGATGAAATTGATAAGATCGCACGTAAAGGAGACAATCCTTCAATAACCCGCGACGTAAGTGGTGAAGGTGTGCAACAGGGAATGTTGAAATTGCTTGAAGGAACGGACGTGCTGGTCCCACCACAAGGAGGTCGCAAACACCCGGAACAAAAGCTTATAAAGATCAATACCCAAAACATATTGTTCATTTGTGGTGGAGCTTTTGATGGGATTGATAAGATCATTGCCCGCCGTGTGCAGACAAATACAATAGGCTTCAATGTAGATAAGGTTCAGCAGGAAAACATGAAGAAAAACCTGTTGCGTTATGTGAACGCGCAGGATCTTAAGTCATTTGGATTGATCCCTGAATTGCTTGGACGCTTACCGGTGGTGACACACCTCGATCCATTGGATGCTTCCACTCTCCGCGCTATTCTCACTGAACCCAAGAATGCACTGCTGAAACAATATAAGAGACTGTTCGAACTCGAGGGAATAAGATTGGTGGTAGAGGAAGAAGTGCTGGATTTTATGGTAGAAAAAGCTGTTGAATATAAATTAGGAGCGAGGGGTTTGCGCAGCATTTGTGAAGGCATATTGACTGATGCGATGTTCGAATTACCTTCTTCAAAGGAAACAGTTTTTACGCTTGACCTGGATTATGCGAGACGCAAATTTGATAAGAGCAAACTCAGCCTGTTGAAAGTGGCTTAGTATTCATCAAATCATTATAAAAACGCTGGAAATAATTTCCAGCGTTTTTCATTTGTCCTAACTTTAAACCCCAAACAAAAATTTTTATGCAGGAGCTAATCGATAAATTGAAGTCAGAAGCAGGGCTTACCGAAGAGCAAGCCAAACAAGCAATAGAAACCATCAAAACATTTGTTGTTGAAAAATTCCCAATGCTTGAGGGAGCAATAGGCAGCCTGTTCGGTAGCTAATAAGTTATCTTACAGGCCTGCAATGTTTGTAACTACCACTTGCAGCTTGCGCGGGCGAAACTGCCCTGGCACAGCCGCCCAGTAAAACAACAAGTCCAAGGAGCAATAAGATATTTCTTGTTTTCATAGAAAGAATTTAAGGACTCAAAATAATCGTTCTGTCTCTAAAAAACATTAGAGAAATCACTCACTTATCCCTGAGTTTTCTTTTAGAAGTTTTACTAATAAATCGGAGTCATATCGACCGAAAAGCTCCAATCATGTGGGTCAGATACCAACAGATATTATTGATCCTTATATGATTGCCCTTTCATTTCTTACAAGGACTAACGTTTGTTTTGGTATGACGTAATTGAAAAATGGCGTTGACGGTAAACCATAACTTAAAATAAAAAAGTCCCGACAAAGTCGGGACGGTTTTTAATGGGTACTTTCTTTATCTGGTTTTTCACCATTCAGGGACAGGGTAAAAAAATTAGCTGCAGCCCAAACTATTTCCGCAATTCAAACATTTGTAGCATGTGCCGCTGCGCACGGTGATATGTCCGCAAACATTACAAGCCGGTGCATCACTTTGCATTGATTTAGCCGCTGCATTCATTGCATCAAGACCCGTTTCCGCTTTGGCCGTGGTGGCCTGTTTTGTTTTTACCGAGTGTAAGCCATTGGATGGCGCGCTGACAACCCTCACGCTTGATAACTCGGGCGAATTGGCGTATTCCAAACCAGAAGGCACATCGTCCCAATCATCCGTACCTGTGTTCAACACTTCAGGTTTATCCAATACATGCACAAGATCGGTGCGGCCGAGATACTCATAACCCAATACACGGAAAATAAAATCTACTATTGACGTTGTCGATTTGATATTCGGATGCTCCACAAAGCCTGCAGGATCAAAACGAGTGAAAGCAAATTTGTCAACAAACTCCTCCAATGGTACTCCATACTGCAAACCAATAGAAATAGCGATGGCAAAGCAGTTTAACATGCTGCGCATTGTGGCTCCTTCTTTTGCCATATCAATAAAGATTTCACCCAATGTGCCATCGCTATATTCACCCGTCCGTAAGAAGATGGCCTGTCCGTTAATTTTTGCTTTTTGTGTAAAGCCGCGACGTTTCGCAGGTAACGAACGGCGTTCAACGATACTCGCCAGTTTTCGCTTCAATTTTGTATCTGGTGATGACTGTACTCTTTTTTGTACTTCATCAAGTAATTCATCGATAGTTAATTTTCCGAGATCAACAATGTTGGATTCTGTTTCTGGTTTCTCCAACGGAGTCCGTCCGGACTGGTTGCTCGCTACCGGTTGCTGGATCTCCTGGGCCTTTTCGCTCGTGCCTTGATCCTTCTTTTTCTTATCACTCTTATTACTTAAGGGCTGCGATAATTTTGATCCATCACGGTACAACGCGCAGGCTTTTAAACCAAGTTCCCAACTTAACATGTAGGCATCAGCTATTTCTTCTACTGTTGCCTCATTGGGAAGGTTAATTGTTTTCGAAATGGCGCCGCTGATAAATGGTTGTGCGGCTGCCATCATACGGATGTGACCATGAGCATGAATATAGCGCTGGCCTTTCTTTCCGCATTTGTTGGCACAGTCAAAAACGGGCAAATGTTCTTCTTCTAAATAAGGAGCGCCTTCCAGCATCATGGTTCCGCATACGTAATCATTGGCGGCTTCTATTTCCTCATCACTAAATCCAAGTGCTTCAAGCAGGCTCCATTCAAAATTATTATATTGAGCAGGTGTGAACCCAAGTCGTTGCAGGCATTCTTCACCCAGGGTGTATTTATTGAACACAAAAGCAATATCAAAAGCAGATGAAACAGCAGTATCTAATTTTTTTATTTCATCAGCGATAAACCCTCTTTCACTTAATGACTGATGATTGATATAAGGAGCGCCGGCAAATGTGGCCGCACCCACTGCATATTTAATGATGGCTTCCGTTTCTTTTTCGCTGTATCCCAAATTCCGCAAAGCAGCCGGTACAGACTGGTTGATAATTTTAAAATACCCCCCGCCGCTTAATTTTTTAAATTTTACCAGTGCGAAGTCAGGCTCAACACCGGTTGTATCGCAGTCCATTACCAATCCAATCGTCCCTGTTGGTGCAATGACTGTTGATTGTGCGTTTCTGTATCCGAATTTTTCTCCCATTTCAACTGCATCATCCCATGCCCTGCAGGCTGCTTTCAATAAATAATCAGGACAATATTTTGCCTTGATCCCCTGCGGCTTTGTATAAAGCCCTTCATATTCATCCGCATCATACGCGGCAAGGCGATGATTACGCATTACGCGGAGCATGTTTTCTTTGTTCTCTGCATAGCGTGGAAATGCTCCGAGCACTTCGGCCATCTCTGCCGACGTTTTGTAAGAAATACCCGTCATGATGGCTGTGAGCGCGCCTGCAATGGCTCTTGCATCCTCGCTATCGTAGGGAATGCCGCTGACCATTAAGAGTGTGCCGAGGTTTGCATAGCCTAGTCCCAGAGTTCTGTATTCATAGCTGAGCTTTGCCACTTCCTTTGAAGGGAATTGAGCCATCAATACAGAAACTTCAAGCACGACTGTCCATAAGCGACAATTATATTCATATCCTTCTACGTCAAAAATATTTTTCCCGGCATCATAAAATTTCATCAGGTTCGCTGAGGCAAGATTGCATG
>DASYSW010000597.1:0-5509 GCA_036002905.1 Chitinophagaceae bacterium | reverse complement strand
TTTTAAAAGCATGCAAAACGATCATCCCTAGTCCCTTTATGCTTCGCAAACAGTTGCATAAACTGATCAACACCGAAATTAAAAACGCAAAACAAAAAAAACACGCCTCCATTATTCTTAAAATGAATTCTCTTTCTGATGAAGACCTGATTGACAGGTTATATGACGCAGCGAAAGCAGGTGTGGAGATAAAATTGATTGTGCGTGGCATATTTTGTATGCTTTCGGAAAGTAACAAATTCAAGAAGGCGGTTACTGCAATCAGTATCGTGGATGAATACCTGGAACATGCAAGAGTGTGGGTATTTCATAACAATGGCAAAGAGAAAGTTTATATATCTTCGGCCGACTGGATGGTGCGCAACCTTGATCATCGCGTTGAAGCCACTTGCCCGATCACTGATGAAACGATCAAAAAGGAATTGAAAAACATATTGAACATCCAGTTGAGCGATAATGTAAAGGCAAGATGGTTGAACAATGAATTGAGTAATGAGTATGTCTCTTTCAAAGGAAAAAAGAAAGTACGTTCCCAGGTCGAAACCTATCATTTCCTTGCAAAAAAAACCCTGAAGCATAGTGAGATTGGCAGCCATTGATATCGGAAGTAATGCAGCAAGATTATTGATCAGTGATGTTGTACCCGGCACCCGTGTCACTCCAGAGTTTATAAAAATGACCCTTATCCGCGTTCCCCTCCGCCTGGGTTTCGATGTATTTGACAAGGGAGAAATTTCTGCAGCAAAAACCGACAAGATCATCAAGACCATAAAATCTTATAAGTACCTGCTTGATGTCTATGAAGTAAAGCATCTGAAGGCTTGCGCTACTTCTGCCATGCGCGATGCTGTCAACGCAAATGATATCATCAAAAAGATCAAAGCCGAGACAGGCATCGAAATCGAGATCATAACTGGGCAGGAAGAGGCTTCACTGATCTACGAGAACCACGTTGCCGAAAACCTTAGCAAAGATGAATCTTACCTGTACATCGATGTAGGCGGTGGAAGTACGGAACTCACATTTTTCAGCGATGGCAAACTCGTGTTTAAGGAGTCGTTCGATATCGGCACAATTCGCCTGCTGAAGAACCAGGTCACTGAATCACACTGGGATGAAATGAAAGAGTTCATCAAAACAAAAACAAAGGGTTACCATCATGTTACCGCGATCGGGTCCGGCGGGAACATCAACAAAATATTTTCTCTCTCAAAGCGGAAGGAAGGGAAACCTCTTTCGCTCGAACTTCTTCGTGATTATTATAAGGAATTCAGTACGCTTTCTGTACCACAGCGCATCGCCCTTTATCATTTGCGTGAAGACCGTGCAGATGTTATCGTCCCTGCCCTTCTTATTTATATCAATGTCATGCGCTGGGCAGATACAGAAGAAATTTTTGTCCCAAAAATTGGATTGGCCGACGGGCTGATCCACACTTTATATGAAGAAGTAAAGAAGGCGGGTAATTAACACGGTTGAATTTGGATTTTTGATTTTTCGATTTGTTTGGAATTTGTGATTTGGACTTTGATATTTAATTTACCAGTATCTTGCGCCATTGTTTTCCTGGACATGTTTTATTCTAACGCAGGGACATGTTCAGAAACTCCTTCTAAAACCTGCGTATTATGAGCGTCCAAAAAGAAGTAAAGAAAATCACAACCAACACGCTGCAAAAAATGAAATCCAACGGTGAAAAGATATCCATGATCACCGCTTATGACTTTTCATTTGCTAAAATTTTTGATTCTGCTGGTATTGATGTTATTCTTGTTGGTGACTCGGCATCTAACGTAATGGCAGGACACGAAACGACTTTGCCGATCACGCTGGATCAAATCATCTACCATGCATCTTCTGTGATCCGTGGTATTGATCGCTGCCTGGTGGTTGTTGACATTCCCTTCGGTTACTATCAATCCAATTCGGAGATCGCCCTGGCCTCAGCGGTTCGCATCATGAAAGAGACAGGAGCACATGCAGTAAAGTTAGAAGGCGGCGAAGAAGTGTTGGATTCTGTGCGACGAATTATCTCGGCTGGCGTGCCGGTGATGGGGCATTTGGGATTGACACCTCAATCAATTTATAAGTTTGGTACGTATGCTGTTCGGGCCCAGGAGGAAGTAGAAGCTAATAAATTAAAAAAAGATGCAAAGCTCCTTGAGAAGACAGGATGTTTTGCTATCGTGCTTGAAAAAATTCCGGCTACACTCGCTAAAGAGGTTTCCGAAAGCATACACATTCCAACTATCGGCATCGGCGCAGGCAGGCATTGCGATGGACAAGTATTAGTAATGCATGACATGCTGGGGATCAACACAGAATTCAAACCCCGTTTCCTTCGCCAATATTTGAATATTCATGAGCAGGCCACAAACGCAGTACAACAGTATATTAACGACATAAAGTCAAGAGACTTTCCCAACGAGGGTGAACAGTATTAAGCAAGTTTTTCAGAACAACTGCCGTCAAACACTCCTGTAAAAATTACATCATGAATGCGCTTGTTATTGCGGTTGTTGCTCACTCGTTATTTTCATTTCATGGTCCCGGCCGCCGCGATAAACAAAATCTGCCAATTGATACAACGATAAACCACGTACTCGATGGAAAATTGAATGAATGGCCAGTCGAAAAAATCGAAACAGATCCGGCTACTCAGTTCAAGTATGCGATCGATAACGACAAGCAAAATCTTTATCTCGTACTGACCGTTGCTAATTTTCGGGAGCAAATGAAAATAATGCATCAGGGTATGGATCTTTATTTTGATCCTAAAGACAAGAAAAAAGAAGGAAAGGGCATTGAATTCCCGGTAAGAAGGGATCAATCCAATGATGATCTGATCATGAACTATAGAAACCAGGGAAATGAAAACGCCGGCCAGGAAAGCCAGGAACAGAGAAAATCAGCCATGAAAACGATTAGAGCTGAGATGGCGCTCAATCTTAACTCGATGAAAGTGTTTGGCTTTTCTGAAGATAAATCAGAAGAACAGGGATTGGTCATGCCCGGAAGTGCAAATATTGCCTTTTCATGGGATTCAACTGACGCAATGAACATTGAATACAAAATTCCTCTCTCACTTTTTGGGACAGTTTCCTCGTTAGACCAAAAGGGAATAAGCATCGGATGGAAGGTGATCGGGATTCAATTTTCTGCACATCACGCCGACTCTGCCGAATCATCAGCTGGTGAAGAAGGCCGTCACAGGGGCGGAGGTTATGGCGGTAGCGGAAGGCACGGTGGCTATGGTGGTCATGGAAATGCAAACAGTCAGCAGGGAGCTGAAAGTATGATGAAAGACCAGAGTTTTTGGGCGAAATATACCTTCAGATAAGCAGTTGAGTAATGAATAGTGAGTCACGAGTCGAAGCTGGTCGACTGGAAGTAGAAAAGCCGCCTTTAATCAAGCGGCTTTGTTTCTGCGTGTAGTTCTTGTGTCAATTCTTTCAGAACTTCAATAAGTTGTTCTCGCCTCTTTGTAAGCTCGCTAAGAAGCATTTCGTCCTTTTCTTTTAAGATAAGGTCGTCTAACTCACTAATTGTATTCGCAGTGTTAGCTATACTTCTAACGATGAATATTCCATTATTCTCGCTCATACGAGTAGATCTTATGATTAATTGAAAAAAATGTATGTAGGACTTTCAAAGGTGGGTAAGGCGGCGTAATTGTGGCGCCGGAAAGTTAAATTTTTTTTATGACAGTTTTCTTTGAAGCCCCATCCTTTATTTGCCGTATCTGTTAACTGTTATCTATCATCTATCTTTGCTCTCTTAATTTTTTCAGATGGATTTTCTTGAAATTCTCAACCTTAAATCAGAAAATAAGGGTGTGAGTACCGGTGCTAACTGGCTTTCATCAAAAGGTGAAATGCTACACTCCTACTCTCCTGTTGATGGTAAATTGATCGGCTCTGTTTCAACGACCGATAAAGAGAGTTATGAAAAAACAATTGAAACCGCGCAACAGGCATTCATTCATTGGCGAATGAAACCTGCACCTGCCAGGGGGGAGATAGTAAGGCAGATTGGCGAAGCTTTACGCGAATACAAAGAGCCGTTGGGAAAACTGGTCTCTTATGAAATGGGAAAAAGCTTGCAGGAAGGTTATGGCGAAGTGCAGGAAATGATCGACATCTGTGATTTTGCAGTTGGTCTCTCCCGACAATTATATGGATTGACGATGCACAGTGAACGGCCCGGGCACCGGATGTACGAACAATGGCATCCTTTAGGCATTGTTGGAATTATTTCGGCTTTCAATTTCCCGGTGGCGGTATGGAGTTGGAACAGCATGCTGGCATGGGTCTGTGGCAACGTGTGTGTCTGGAAACCTTCGGAAAAAACACCTCTTTGTGCGGTTGCGTGTCAACACATAATTTCAAAAGTATTTGCGGCCAATAATGTTCCTGAAGGCGTTTGCAGTCTTGTTGTTGGTCAACGTGAATCGGGCGAATGGTTAGCTGAGGACAATAGAATTCCTCTAATTTCTGCAACTGGCTCTACGAGGATGGGTAAAGCTGTTGGCACCTCCGTTGCATCAAGGTTGGGAAGGGCTTTATTAGAGCTGGGTGGCAACAATGCGATAATCATTTCGAAGAATGCAGACGTTGACATTGCAATCCGCGGAGCGGTATTTGGAGCCGTGGGCACAGCAGGTCAACGGTGCACTACCACCCGCCGGCTTATTGTCCAGGAAGAAGTTTATGAGGCGGTTAAGGAACGCCTGGTTTCTGCCTATAAAAAATTGACAATCGGCGACCCCTTATCTGAAAAAAATCTCGTTGGCCCGTTGATCGATAAAGACGCCGTAAAAATGTATGCTGAGGCCATCGAAAAATGCAAGGCCGAAGGAGGGAAATTTATTATTGAAGGAGGAATCTTAAACGGGGATGGTTATGAAAGTGGTTGCTATGTTAAGCCGTGCATTGCCGAGGTAGAACCTCAATTTAAAATTGTCCGGCAGGAAACGTTTGCGCCCATTTTATACCTCCTGAAATATAAAAGTGTCGACGAAGCCATTGCCATTCAGAACAACGTTCCCCAGGGACTTTCCTCTTCAATCATGACGCTAAATCTGCGTGAAGCCGAGCAATTCCTGTCCCATGCAGGCAGTGATTGTGGAATCGCCAATGTAAATATCGGTACAAGCGGTGCCGAGATCGGCGGTGCCTTTGGCGGTGAAAAAGAGACCGGTGGTGGCCGTGAAAGCGGTAGTGATGCGTGGAAAAACTACATGAGGAGGCAGACAAATACTATAAACTACAGTGCCAACCTGCCACTGGCCCAGGCAATTAAGTTCGACCTATAAGAAATCGGCGTGACTTTGATTTTTCTGATGACCATAGTAAAATTTTCTTCGAAATTTTACGTTTAATGTCTGTCCGCTTTGGCGGAAATCCTTTGACAAACCAAATCCATGACCATGAAAAAATCAGGACTTTTTCTGCTTATAGGTCTCCTTTTTGCCTTGAATTCATACGCCCAATTTCGGGTTGCCCTTGCA
>DASYSW010000596.1:0-4796 GCA_036002905.1 Chitinophagaceae bacterium | reverse complement strand
TTTACGGATGCAGATTTTGTACGCACCCTGAAGATGAAAATAATTGCAGGAAGAGATTTTTCAAAGGATCACCCGACCGACAGAACCGAAGCGTTTATTTTGAATGAAGAGGCCGTTAAAAGATCAGGATGGAAATCTCCTGCGGATGCTATTGGCAAAACATTTCAATGGGTAGTGCCAAACGCTGTTCTAAAATCGGGGAAGGTGATAGGCGTTGTGCAAGACTTTAACATCACACCTCTGAGAACGGCGGTACAGCCGTTAGTGATGCACATTCTCCCGATACGGTTTCAATACGTGTATGTACGATTTGATCAATCAAAGACAGGTAATGTTATTAGTACAATTGAAAAAACATTCAAGCAATTTTATGCCAATCAATCTTTTGAATATTCCTTTCTTGATGATACCATGGCAGAGATGTACAAAAGCGAGAGAAAACTTGGTACTATTTTCAGCTATTTTTCTTTCCTGGCCATATTTATTGCATGTCTTGGTATTCTTGGGTTATCACTTTATTCAATACAACAGAGAGTGAAGGAGATTGGTATACGCAAGGTAATTGGCGCTTCTGTTACGGGTATTACAACACTTTTGCTAAAAGAATTTATTCAACCGGTTACCCTGGCAACACTCATCGCAGCTCCTATCGTGTGGTATGGAATGAACAAATGGTTGGAGGACTTTGCTTATCGTATCACGATCAGCTGGTGGGTCTTTATTGTTGCAGGAGTCCTGGCATTGCTGATTGCGATGCTTACCGTCAGTATTCAATCGATCAAGGCGGCCATAGCGAATCCTGTCAAGAGTTTAAGAACGGAATAAACGGAACTGCGAGCCACGAGCTCATAGCTCACGGATAAAAGTTTTTTCTTATGATCAGAAATTATTTCAAAACCGCCTGGCGGAACATTGTTCGGAACAAGGCTTTCTCTATTATAAAGATCCTTGGCTTGAGCATTGGCCTCACAGCGTGCATGCTGATCTTTCTTTATACCAAGGATGAATTGAGCTACGATCAGTTTCACAAAAATAAAGCGCAACTATTTCGAATCATTCAGACATTGCAGGAGGGAAATAATCCTGCGCAAACAATTGGCATTACTACCGACGTCATTGGTGAAGCTTTTTCACAGCAAATACCCGAGATCCGGCAATACGTCCGTGTAAATGGACTAACGGTAACCATAAAGAAGAAAAATAATGAGGTGCTTACCGAACAGGGTATGCTTGTCGACGATAATTTTTTTAAAGTATTCAGTTTCCCATTGGTTGAAGGCAATAAAGCGACTGCTCTAAAGGATATGCGCGCTGTTGTGCTCTCAAGGGAAACGGCAAAAAAATATTTTGGTACGGAAGACGCTGTTGGCGAAATATTACAGGTCGAGAAAAATGTTGGATTTGAAAATTATCTTGTAACCGCGATTGCCGAAAACTTTCCTGAAAATTCCACAATAAAAGCCGGCATGTTCTTTCTCCAGGAAACAAGTCAAAGAACGATCAAGGCGAATGATTGGTTTGGTGGAAGTCTGAACACTTTTTTATTGCTGTCACCGGGAGCAAATATCACAACGGTCGAAAATAAAATGCAGGCCTTGTTTGATAAGAACACAAAAGATCTTCTTGAAAAAGTGCAAAAAGAGCAAGGTATCAGATTCAAGGCAAAACTCGCTCTTCAGCCTCTGACTGATATTCATCTCGGTAAAAAAGCCGGCACAGATAATGGGTTGGCAGACGGAAGTAAGTCGACATATTCTTACATCCTGACGTGCATTGCTGTTTTTATTTTGATCATTGCCTGCATCAATTTCATCAACCTCGCCGTCGCACAATCCTTAAAAAGGAGCAAGGAGATCGGTATCCGGAAGGTTGTGGGCGGCACCAGGGCACAGTTGATCAGGCAATTTCTTGCGGAATCGTTCCTTGTTTCCCTCATTGCCTTTGCAGCAGCGATCGCATTAACGATAGCTATTCTTCCCTTGTTCAATGACCTGGCTAATAAAAAATTAAGTCTCTCCTATCTTACAGATGGATATTTATATGCCGGCTATTTTCTGCTATTGGTCATTACTTCATTCATTGCAGGAATTTATCCTTCGCTCGTTTTATCAGCTTTCCAGCCGGTAAAAGTTTTATATGGAAAGCAAAAAATGCTTGGGAAAAATCTTCTCACAAAAGGATTGATCGTATTGCAGTTTGCTTTGGCCATTTTCCTGATCATTGGCACTATTGCAGTGAATTACCAGCTTAATTACCTGCTGCATAAAAAATTGGGATATGATAGCAGTGATCTTGTAAAAATCGACCTGCCTAATAGCAATATGAGTGACAGGCTTCCGGCACTGTTTGAGAATGAAGTGGCAGGCCAAAAGAATATTTTAAGCATTGCCCCTCGAAATGGCGGTCGTACTATTTCGGGCGCAAAAGCAAATGGAAAAAATCTTACGATCGAGTTCAATAAGATCAATGATAAATATTTACCAACTTTTAAAATTCCCATCATTGCAGGCAGAAACTTTTCTCCTGATCACCCTTCTGATTCTAACAATTCCGTCATAGTAAATGAAACTTTCGTAAAGGAAGCCGGTTGGAAATTAAGTGAGGCGATTGGCCAAACGATCCATTTCATGGATGAAAAGAACAGGCCGTCTGCGATCATTGGCGTTATTAAAGATTATCATTTCGCTTCATTAAAGGAAAAGATCACTCCGGAATTATTTTCGATGGATTCAACGAACATTTACGGACAGGTATGGGTAAAAATTGACTCGAAAAACATTCCGCAAGCTCTGGCTTCGTTAGAATCCGGATACAAAAAATTATGGCCTTTCTTTCCATACACCTACCAGTTCATGGATGACATCAATGCGAAGAATTATGAAACAGAAGCAAAGTGGAAACAGATCATCAGCATTGCGTCAGGGCTGTTCATTTTCATTTCGTGCATCGGGTTATTGGGACTTGTTATGTTATCCATCGAACAGCGTACGAAGGAGATCGGGATCAGGAAAGTATTGGGAGCAGCTGTATCCAGGATCATGATGCTTGTTTCAAAAGAATTCATCATTCTTATTTCAATCGCCTTTGTGATCGCTGTTCCCGTGGGATATTTTTTCGTTCACCAATGGCTTGAAAATTTTGCTTATCGTATCACTATTGGCTGGTGGATGTTCGCCATGGCGGGAGCATTGGTGATCACAATCGCTTTGGTCACGATGAGCGTGCAGTCGATAAAGGCAGCGATAGCGAATCCTGTTAAATCTTTGAGAACCGAATAAATAAAGCTGTGAGCCGTGAGCCACGAACTCATAGCTCAAAGCTAGTAGCTAAAAGCTTTTATATGATCAGAAATTATCTTAAAACCGCTTTAAGGAATTTATCAAGAAACAAGATCTATTCATTGATCAATATAGCAGGCTTGAGCATCGGTCTTGCTTGCGCGATGCTCATCATTTTATACGTAAAAGATGAGGTGAGCTATGATCGCTTCCATTCAAGTGTTGGAAATATTTATCGCATCGTAACACAAGCGATTGATAAGAAAGGTGGGAAGGGGCGAAAGGATTCCAATACAGGCTACTTACAGGGACCGCGCTTCGCACAAAATATTCCTGAAATAAAAACCTTTGTCCGTGTAAAAAGCGGGGAGAGCGATATAAAAACCGGGACTGAAGTAAAAAGCCAGGAATTATTGTATGCTGATTCTGCCTTCTTCGATGTATTTTCTTTTCCATTGATAAGCGGCAACAGGCACAGTTGTTTAAAAGACCCCTCTTCAGTTGTGATCACTGAAGACGAAGCAAAAAAACAATTTGGAACAAAAGACGCTATTGGAAAAATGATCATGATGAAGGATGACAGTGTTTTTGTTCCACACCGGGTAACTGCCGTCGCAAAAAAATGCCCGCAGAATTCGTCTATAAAATTTAAAATCCTGCTCCCAATAAAAGAATCGAAAGAAGATGCGTCAAATAGTGAGAACTGGTTTAACTTCTTTCTGAACACGTTTGTCGTACTCGACCCGCATTCAAACACCCAGGCCGTTTCATCAAAGATGAATAAGTTTTATGACGAGGATACAAAAGAAGCAATCAAATCTTTAACAGCGAAGTTTGGCCCTGAAGTAGCAAATTGGAAAGCCCACTATTTATTACAGCCTTTTCTTGACATGCATATGAGCACCGAATTGCCTGCGCAAAATGGTCTTTCTGATGCCAGCAACCCAATGTATGCATACATACTTTCCGGCATTGCTTTATTCGCGCTGCTCATAGCATGCATCAATTTTGTAAACCTGACTGTTGCCCGGTCAATAAAACGCGCCAAAGAAATAGGCATTAGAAAAGTTGTTGGGGGAGATAGAAAACAACTCATTATGCAATTCCTGGGGGAATCATTTTTACTCTGTATTATTGCGTTTGCACTGGCAATAGGGCTTGTCCTGCTTATCCTGCCGGTTTTTAACGACCTCTCAAACAAGGCACTTGCTCTCTCCTATTTGTTCGATGCAAAACTTGTTGCCGGTTATATTCTTCTTTTTATTCTTACAGCCTTACTTGCAGGGTTTTACCCGGCCATTGTGCTATCTGGTTACAATCCTGTACAAACTTTATATAGCCGCTTTAGTCTTGCAGGAAAAAATTATTTACAGAAGTCACTTGTGGTTTTGCAATTCGCACTTGCCTCTTTTTTGATCATCGCCACTCTTACTATTTACAAACAATTCAATTTTTTAACAACTGAAAAATTAGGTTACGACGACGCGGATATTGTTGGTATTCACAAAGATTTTAAAA
>DASYSW010000595.1:0-4656 GCA_036002905.1 Chitinophagaceae bacterium | reverse complement strand
GGACGCCCACCCATGATTAACGGCGACGGAAAGACAAGCCGCGATTTTACTTACGTAGCCAATGTAGTGCATGCAAATCTTCTTTCCCTGTTTACAAAAAATACAAATGCGGTTAACCAGGTATATAATATAGGATATGGGCAACAAACTTCGTTGTTGTACCTGGTTCAATACCTAAAGAAAATTACAGGAGTGAATGTCGATCCAATTCATAAACCGGAAAGAACTGGTGACGTGAAGCACAGTCTTGCAGATATTTCAAAAGCCAAAGCCTTACTCGGATATGATCCCGCGGTTTCCGTTGAAGAAGGGCTGAAGCAAACTTGTGAGTGGTATAAGCTAAAAAATGAGACCTTAAAAGATAAAAGTCTAAATCAAGAGAGCAATATTTAATATGTCAAAGACTATTGTCATAACAGGAGGCGCCGGTTTTATAGGTTCGCATGTGGTGCGATTGTTTGTAAACAAATACCCAGGGTACAAAATTGTGAACCTGGATGCGTTGACTTATGCCGGGAACCTTGAAAATTTGAGAGACGTAGAACATTCATCAAATTACTATTTTGAAAAGGCAAATATTTTAAATGCCGATGAATTAGAACGAGTCTTCACGAACTATAAACCTGATGGTGTCATCCACCTGGCGGCTGAATCACACGTCGACCGTTCAATTCTCTCTCCCCTTGATTTTGTTTATACAAATGTGATAGGCACAGTCAATTTGCTGAACATGGCAAAAAAACACTGGAAAGAAAATTTCGAAGGGAAACTTTTTCTTCATGTGTCCACTGATGAAGTGTATGGCGCGCTGGGTGAAACCGGCGTTTTTAGTGAGGGAACTCCTTATGCGCCCAACTCGCCCTATTCAGCTTCAAAGGCTTCTTCAGATCATTTCGTGCGGGCTTATGGGGAGACCTTTCATCTGCCTGTGATTATTACCCACTGCTCAAACAATTACGGTCCCAATCACTTCCCCGAAAAATTAATTCCACTCCTGATCAATAACATCATTCAAAAAAAACCATTGCCTGTTTATGGCGACGGCTTGTACACAAGAGATTGGCTCTTTGTAAAAGATCATGCCGCTGCGATCGATACGGTGTTCTATAAAGGAAAGATCTTTGAAACCTATAATATCGGAGGTTTTAATGAATGGAAAAATATTGATGTTGTAAAATTATTATGCAAGCTAATGGATGTGAAACTAGGCAGACAACAGGGCGAAAGCGAGAAACTGATAACTTTTGTAAAGGACAGGCCGGGCCACGACAGAAGGTATGCCATTGATGCGAGCAAGATCAATGAGGAATTGGGATGGACACCCAGTGTAACTTTTGAAGAGGGACTTGCTCAAACCATCAATTGGTATTTACAGAACCAGGAGTGGTTACAGCATGTTACTTCAGGCGAATATCAAAAATATTACCAGGAGCAATATTCAATTTCTCATTCATGAAGGGTATTATACTAGCAGGCGGATCAGGAACAAGATTATATCCCATTACGAAGGCCATATCAAAACAGTTAATGCCTATTTATGACAAGCCGATGATCTATTATCCATTGTCAATTTTGATGATGGCAGGCATCAGGGAAATTCTTATCATCACTACTCCGGAAGATAGTTCGCAGTTCAAGCGTTTATTGGCTGATGGCAAGCAGGTCGGCTGCCGGTTTGAATATGCGACACAGGAAATTCCAAACGGATTGGCGCAGGCATTTGTAATAGGGTCGAAGTTTATCAAAGATGATAAAGTTGCTCTTATACTGGGGGACAATATATTTTATGGAACCGGGCTTGGAAGACAATTGAAGGAGTTGAACAATGTTGATGGTGGATACGTTTTTGCTTACAAGGTTTCCGATCCCGAGCGTTACGGTGTAGTTGAGTTTGATGATAAAATGAATGCCATCTCGATCGAAGAGAAACCAAAGAATCCCAAATCAGATTATGCGGTTCCCGGCCTATATTTTTATGACAATGGAGTTGTGGAGATAGCAAAGAACCTGCAACCCTCCGCGAGAGGCGAGTATGAGATCACGGATGTAAACAGGGTTTATCTGGAAAAAGGAAAATTGAAGGTTTGTATTCTTGATAGGGGCACAGCCTGGCTTGATACGGGCACTTTTGACTCATTGAGTGATGCCAGTGAGTTTGTAAGGGTCATTGAAAAAAGACAGGATACAAAAATTGGCTGCATCGAAGAAATCGCTTACCGTATGGGCTACATTGGTAAAGATGAGCTTTTAGAAATTTCGTCTCATCTTGATAAAAGTGGTTACGGATCTTATTTGAAAAACCTACTCAAAGAGTCATGAGTTATTTTGCCCATCCAACAGCTGTTATTGATGATGGTTGTGAAATCGGAGAAAGGGTTAAGATCTGGCATTTTAGTCATGTTATGACTGGCTGCACGATTGGCGATGATTGCAACCTGGGACAAAATGTTGTCGTATCGCCGAAGGTGATCCTTGGAAAAAATGTTCGGGTACAAAATAATGTTTCGATCTATGAGGGAGTTATTTGCGAAGACGATGTTTTTCTCGGACCGTCGATGGTATTTACCAATGTTATTAACCCCCGGAGTGCAGTAAGCCGCAAACATGAATATTTGAAAACCCTGGTAAGAAAAGGAGCGAGCATCGGTGCAAATGCCACAATTGTTTGTGGAAACGAAATAGGAGAATTTGCGTTTATTGGGGCGGGCACTGTAGTTACAAAACCGGTTCCCGCCTATGCATTGATAGTCGGTAATCCCGGCAAACAAGTTGGCTGGATGAGTGAACATGGGCATCGCCTGTATTTCGATGAGAAGGGCATGGCAACTTGTCGCGAGAATGGAGAAAAATACATTTTACAAAACAATGTTGTTAGCAAAATAAAATAATCGATGAATAACTTTGCCCTTATAGGAGCAGGCGGTTATATCGCTCCCCGCCATATGAAAGCTGTAAAGGACACCGGCAATAACCTGATCGCGGCTCTTGACAAGCATGACTCAGTTGGGATTTTAGATAGTTACTTTCCGGAAGCTGAATTCTTTGTTGAATTTGAAAGATTCGATCGTCACCTGGAAAAATTAAAAAGATTGGGAACTCATACTGACTACGTAACGGTATGCTCACCTAATTATCTTCATGATGCGCACATTCGCTTTGGCCTGAGAATAGGAGCGGATGTGGTTTGTGAAAAACCACTCGTCCTGAATCCATGGAATATTGATGGATTGATCGAGATTGAAAGGGAGACAGGTAAGAAGATATCAACTATTCTCCAACTGCGTTTACATCCTGCGATTATCGCATTGAAGGAAAAAGTTCAGAAAAATCCAGGCAAAAAATATGACATCGACCTGCGATATATTACATCAAGGGGACACTGGTATCACATCAGCTGGAAAGGTGATTCGCAAAAAAGCGGAGGCATTGCCACTAATATCGGGATACATTTTTTTGATATGCTGATCTGGATATTTGGAGATGTAAAAACTAACGAAGTGATTCAGCACTCTCCGGAGACAGCATCAGGAAAACTTGAACTGGAAAGAGCGAATATAACCTGGTTCCTCAGCATAGATGCTAATACTTTGCCGGCTGATGTGAAACAAGCCGGGAAAAGAACATTCAGGTCACTTACGATCGATGATGAAGCGTTTGAATTCAGTGAAGGATTTACCGAGTTGCACACGCGTTCTTACGAGGAAATTTTGAAGGGCAACGGGTTTCCTGTTGAAGAAGCCAGGAAATCAATTGAGTTGGTTCATGCAATAAGGAATAAAAAAGTTTCCTGAATTCGATATAATGGCGGTTTATTTTTTTTCAAGAAGAAAGTATCGGTCGGGTATATTCAGAAATTGGTAGAAATAAATTCCGGGTATAATTGCTTGCCAGAATTTGCCCGAAAAATTTGGAGGTACGGCAAAACTGCGCAACTGAATTCCCCCGCTCAATTGTTTATCCAGGTTTGTCGTGACCGGATTACCATCAGGCGCAACTATTTTTAGAAAATTTCCCTGTACTTTATATTGAACCTGATTGATGCCCTTCGGGACGTAGATATATGTAGGAAAATTTGGAGGATTGTAGCTTGGAGTTCCCTTCTCATTTAAAAAAATCATTTTTCCCCATGGTGAGGGTTCAAAGTAAGAAAAGGCGGCACCGGGTTGAACTTGCAAAGTATAGGTTGTATTTGTGGATGCATTGATGAAAAAAGAAGACTCACCTGCCGGGATTGGAATTGAGACCTTACCGGTTGACGACTTGAGCGGATAGTCATAAACTGACCGGTAGCTCTTGTCAGCGCCTGAGATAGTTGCGGTTGGGACGTCACCTTTTGAATTCGTTAGTGACCAGCTAATGGTTACCGTTTCAGGTTTTTTACTGAATAAATAAAAATACCCCCTGCTTCTATCGTTCCCCTGGAACATAATATTTTGGTCCGCCTGGTAGTCGGGATTAACCATCATGACCTGTTCAGAGATACCTGGCACAGTGGGAGAACGTGCCGCTTCTTTTTTGGAAGCAAACATTTGGTTCAGCATATTGTCGACATCGGTGGATGAGTAAGAATAATCGTGTTTCCACAGAGCATCAGGGTCGGGCGATTCAGGGAATGTCATCAGGTGAAGTTTTTGATAATGAGTGGCGAGCGCTTTA